>JAJFVB010000059.1 GCA_021372055.1 Desulfobacteraceae bacterium
GCTCCGGCTGCCGGCGCGCGGGAGGGCCGGCCCGCGATGGACTATCGGTATGCGAGCGCTCACACGGCGCGGGAGCGGATGAAGAAATGGAACATGTCGAACCGGCAGATCGAAGACGTTTCCGCTCTCATAGAGAGTCAACTCCCCTTTGAGGCCGACAGCTGGAGCGCGGCGGAGATCCGGCGGTTTCTGAGCACCATCCGAGGGGAGTTGCTGGAAGATGTCCTGGCGTTTGCCGAGGCGGTGCGATTGGCGGACGGCCGGGAGTCGATCGAAAGGGCCGGCGGCCCGGGCGAGACAATCCGCCGCCAGGCCGCGACCGCTTCCGCTCTGCGGCTTGAGGATCTGGCGGTAAGCGGCGGGGATGTCATGAAGGTTCTCGGCCTGGATCCGGGCCCGGAGGTGGGGAAGGTGCTTCGCCGCCTGCTGACCGTGGTGATTGAAGACCCGGCCCGTAACGATCATGAAACCCTGGTCGGAATCATAAGGAGGGAGTACCGAAGATAGAGGGATTGCTTTCCGCGTGACGAGAGAGAAAAAACAGCCCACTTTAGCAAAGGAGAGACACACATGCCCGAGTTCGTGGACGCGTTTTCCGGCATGAAAGCCGGCAGGAAGGTTACCCCCGAAGAATTGATCCGGGCCATCCGGTTCATGGTCGCGGCCGAATACGAGGCCGTGCAGCTCTACATTCAACTCGCCGAGTCCACCGACAACAAACTTGCGCGGGCGGTGCTCGAGGACATCGCAAATGAAGAACTGGTCCACGCCGGCGAGTTCCTGAGGCTTCTCAAGGAACTCGCGCCGGCAGAAGAAGCCTTCTACAAGAAAGGTGAGGAAGAGGTAGAGGAGATCATGGAGAAACTGAAACAGGGCTGAACTTCCGCATTGCCTGTCATCACCAGTTGCGTCGCATGTTTATTCCCTGTTGCGAGAGATAGTCCTTGATCGTCCCTATGGTGTATGTGCCGTAGTGCACCATGGAGGCGATAAGAGCCGCGTCGGCGCATCCCCGGCTCAGCACGTCCAGCAGGTGTTCGGGTTTTCCGGCCCCGCCGGAGGCGATCACGGGGATGCGCACACTGGTCGAGATAAGCCTGGTAAGTTCCAGTTCGTACCCGGACTGGGTTCCGTCGGCATCGATGGAGTTGAGGCAGATTTCGCCCGCGCCCAGCCGTTCCGCCTCCCGCGCCCACCAGAGCGCATCGATTCCCATGTGCTTTCGCCCGCCGTTGATGACGATTTCATAGCCGGAGGGGATCTTCTCCGAAACGCCGGTCTTCTTTACGTCCATTCCGAGCACGATGCACTGGCTGCCGAATGCTTCCGCGCCCCGGCTGATGATTCCGGGGTTGAGAACGGCGGCCGAGTTGACGCTGACCTTTTCGGCCCCGGCCAGCAGAACGTCCCGCATGTCCTCAAGAGTACGGATGCCTCCGCCGACGGAAAAGGGTATGAAAATCGTTTCGGCGACTCTTCGAACGACCTCCAGCATTATCGGGCGCCGGTCGCTCGATGCCGTGATGTCGTAGAACACGATCTCGTCTGCGCCCTGTTCGTAATAGAATTTTCCCATTTCGACCGGGTCGCCGATCACGACGTTGTCCTTGAATTTGATCCCCTTGGTGGTCAGTCCGTCACGGACATCGAGACAGGGGATAATTCGTTTGCTCAGCATTTCCGGCCTCCGTCAAAAATCCCGTCCCACTTGCAGAAATTCTCCAGAATCTGAAGCCCCGGCTTTCCGCTCTTTTCGGGATGGAACTGGACCGCCGCGAGGCTTCGGGAGGCAACGGCGGAGCAGAAGGGTAGCCCGTAATCCGTGCGGCCCACGCACTGGTGCTTTTCAGCGGGTTCGGGGTAGTAGCTGTGCACGAAATAGAACTCGCTTTCGGCGGGGATATTGCGGAAGACGGGGTGATCGCCGCAAAATTCGACCACGTTCCAGCCCATGTGCGGGATTTTCAGAAAATTGCCGCCCGCATCCCGCTTTCCGTCGGGAAAACGGCGGACCTCACCGGGCAAGAGCCCAAGGCAGGGGGTATCATTTTCGTGGCTGAAGTCGAAAAGCACCTGTAAGCCGACGCATATCCCGAGAATCGGGACGTGCGCTTCGAACCTTTCGCGAAGCAGCGCGTCCAGCCCGAGTTCCTTCAGACTCTCCATCGATTTGCCCGCGGCTCCCACTCCCGGAAAGACAATCCGCTCGGCTTTCCGGATCTCCTCATGCGAATTCGTTACGCTGCATGCAAAACCCAGGTGCTTCAGGGCGCGCTCAACGCTTGTCAGGTTACCCGCTTTATAGTCCAGAATGGCTATCACTCCGAGTTCCATCCTTTCTCGTGTCAACTTTTGCCATGACAATATCCCACACCCGCACCGCCGGTCAAGGTCGTGAGTCTATGGAAAAGAGCGGGGGAAATGATTTCCCCCGCGCCCCCTCGGGATTTCTGTCGCAGCCTTACGCGCACGCGCGTCAGGCCGGGCGCTCCGGCGCTCGAGGCCGGTCATGAGCCCATTATTGCTTTCAGCCGAAAATGAACTATATTTATACTGTTATGTCGACATTGAGATTGACTCTACACTTTTTGAAGGATACTCTTGATGCAGGGTGAACCTCCGAATTTTCCCAATCAGGAAATGCTCGAAAAAGAGCTTAGCGACTATCTTTCCAAAAAATACGGATATAGAATCAAGGTTATTTCTCCTATGATGACTCCGCAAACAAAGGATTCCCAGGAGAGCGGCAAAGAGTCGAACGGCGTCGAACGTATAAAATTCGACATGAAGCCAGAGGAACTCGAGGCCTATCTCAATCAATATGTGATTCGGCAGGATGATTCGAAGGCCATTCTGGCGACGAAAATCTGCACCCACTATAACCGGATACGGTACCTGCAGCGACGGGCGAGATTCGGGCAGGAACAGATGGTGGGCAGAATCAAAAACAACATCCTGCTGATTGGCCCGACAGGCGTCGGAAAAACCTATCTCGTCAAGCTGATCGCCCAGAAGCTTGGTGTTCCCTTTGTTAAGGGCGATGCGACAAAATTCAGCGAAACGGGTTATGTGGGCGGTGACGTCGAAGACCTGGTGCGCGAGCTGGTTGTCCAGGCAAACGACGATACGGAGCTTGCCGAGCACGGGATCATCTACGTCGACGAAATCGACAAGATTGCCTCCTCGCAGCACCTCATAGGACCGGACGTATCCCGCACCGGAGTGCAGCGCGCATTGCTGAAGCCGATGGAAGAGACTGAGGTCGATCTAAAGGTGGCGCATGATCCGGTTTCCCAGATGCAGGCAATAGAGCAGTACCGCAAGACCGGCAAGCGGGAAAAACGCACCGTGAATACGAAGAATATTCTCTTTATCATGAGCGGTGCATTCAACGGCTTGGCCGAAATCGTGAAAAAGCGGATTCAGAAGCAGGAAATCGGGTTCGGAGCGGAAATCCACAGCCGCGAGGACGATTTTCGTTTCCTCCGGCATGTGAAAGCCGAGGACCTCATCCGGTTCGGTTTCGAAAGCGAATTCATCGGCCGCATTCCCGTCATAGCCGTCCTCGAACCGCTTGAAGTGGAGGATCTGTTCGAGATCCTGAAGAACCCGCGCAACCCGATAATTGTGGGAAAGCAGGAGGATTTCCGGAGTTACGGTATCGACATCAGGTTCGACGACGAAGCACTGCGTCTTCTCGCCGAGAAGGCTTACCCGGAAAAAACGGGAGCGCGCGGCCTGGTCAGTGTGCTGGAACGCGTGATTTTGCCTTTCGAGAAGAAACTGCCTTCCCACGGCTTGCATCATCTTGCGATTACGAAGAAAATCGTGGAGAACCCGGAGGCCGAACTCGAGGCAATGCTCCGGGACCCCGGAACCTCGGACAACTCCGGGGTCTACGCAAAGCTGGTGGAGGTTGAGCGGAGCGCAAGCAGGGCCGAAGTCCTGCGGGTGAGAAAGAAATTCGCCGAGTCCTATCCTCTCGTATTCACGCCGGACCGGACCGAACTCGTGATAAACCACCACGTCGAAACCGGAATCCCGGTCGAGGCGGTCTTCAATGAAGTCCTCGTCCAATACAACCAGATCAGGGCGTTCGAGAGCGGATTTTACGAAAAGCACGGCTTCAAGATTCATTTCGACGAGGAAGCCATCAATGCGATCATCCTGGCGGCCCTGTCGGAGGATCTCAGCGCCTCCGCAATCTGCGGCAGGATATCCGTGGACTACGATTACGGGTTTCGCCTCATCGCGGACCGCAGCGGGCAAACTCAGTTCGTTCTACCGAAAGAAGCGGTCGAAAACCACCAGAAGTATCTGGATGAACTTATTCGCGAAAGCTACCGTCAATACCCGCTAGGTCCCGGGGAGTTTTCAAAGGAAATAAAGTAATGCCGCATCGCGTTCAAGTTGATACCTTACGGAATCCGAAAGAGCGGGGGAATGATTGCCCCGCTCCTCTGAAACGTGTTGCCCGGTTACATGCTTGAACGCAATTTTGGTGTGAAGGCGAGGCGGAAGCACGCCGTCCAAGCTTGTTGACGAGGATTAACGACGATACTTCGGAGCCTCCGATCCGCAAAGTAACGGATCGTGATAGCATAGGCATTGGCAATGGCTTGGTTCCAAGTTTAAAAACTGACGTTCAGACCCAGCTCGCCGCCGTAGTTTATCATCTGCGGATTGAAGAATACCGCCGAGGCTGTGGCTCGCAGCAACATCCGCGAGTTCAGTTTGTAGGAGGTGCCAAGCGATGCGGTGCCCCAATCGGAGGCCACCGGAGCCGCATCCATGGTGTAAGACGGTGCCGAGACCGAGGTAAGCGAGGCGGTTACCGTACGGTCCTTGCCGGCCCACTCGTGGTTCCATTTCGCTTCCGCAAACGGCTGCCATTTGCCCACGTCCGCCAATACGCGCCAGCCGAGCTGGCTGACGACCGAATCCCGTGTCTGGCTGCCAAACGACAGGGCGGTGACGCCGCTGGTGCCGGTTTCGGTAAAACCGTCGACATGCACCTGCTGCATAACCAGGCCTGCCACCGGGCCGGTCATGATCTGTCCCAGCTTGAAATCGCCGCCGCCGCGTAACGCAAGCGCCAGGGACTGTCCGGTGGTGTCGGCGTGGTTCTGGTCGGCAAAGATGCCGAGCGGAACCGGTCGCGAGATTTTGTCCTGAAACAGGCCATAGCTCGCCACCACGTTGCCCCAGACCGGCCCGGCCTTGTAAGCGGCATAGATGCTCGGCGTCTCGTCCACCTGTTCGAAGTTGCCACCCGTGGAGAATCCCTGCGTCTGGCTGCCCGCCGTAAACGCAGCCCCCACGATAACCCCGCACGATGTCAGATAATCAATGCCCACAGTGCCGCCGAAGGGTATACCGGAAGCATTTGCGAAGCCGGGGGCGTTTTTGAATTTTATGGTACTTGCGCCGGAGCTGACCCAGGCGTTGATGCCGTTCGGCCCGCGATGTTGTTCCGAAAGCTCGATTTGGCCCTGGATAGTTGCGGCTCGTGCCAAGCCGTTCTGCACGACGCTTTCCGCCAACAGGGAAATCTGGCTTGGCGCGGTGAGCAGGCTGTATTCGTAATCCGCTTCGATTGTCTGGCCGGCTGTGGTCAGGTGTAAACCATCAATAAATAGAAACTCCCGCTGTTGCGTGGGGGTGAGAATGGCGAAAAGGGCGCTGTGAGGCGGATTGGGGTACAGTGGGGCACTGGATGCCAGCACCGAAGAGGCGGTGAACCCGAAATTGGTGGGATTATGTACCACATACCTGAACAGACTATCGATGTCGGCAGGAATGAAATGCACGCCGGCCGTCGTCAGGGCCGACCATCTTGCCGACATGTACGATACTGAGGCCGCGTACTTGTCGGCCTGGCCCGGAGCGATGTCACCTCCCAAACCGGCGTAAACGGCAGAATTATAAGAATTCGGCACCATGATAAGGCGTGCACCGGCCGATTGCAGAGCCGCAACACTTGTTGCCAGGGCCGATGCCTGCTGGCTCAGAAAGTTGGGATTTGGCGGATTTGGAACGAAGTTCAGATCGTTGTCGCCCGACTTGACTATATAGAGAGCGTGGGGATTGGCTGCGCCGTTGACGGAGGCGAGATAGTTCTGAATTTGCTGGACAACGGAAACGGTCGGCGGTTTGTCGGCCGCCGTCAGGGAGCCCCCGACGGCATAGTTGGTCCCGCCGCCACCGATCGGAGCGGCGCTCAATCCAAACTTTGACGCCAGGATGGTTGAATTCATCACCCCATTTGCGACGAACGCGCCAGTGGCGCCTTGAGCGATTAAAGCCGCGAGCACTTGATCTTCCAAGCTGTTTCCCAACGTATGATAGCGAAAATACCCACTGTCCAGGGTGCTGTCGCCAAACCCCACGAACTGCTTGAATCCCGCCGCGCAAGACTCACCGGGCGCGCTCAGGCAGGTAAATGCGAGCAATGCAACGGTAAGAACAAATTCCCTCGTTTTTGCCATTGTACCGGCCTCCCCAATGATCTGGCTGACGATGGTTTGAGCTAAGGTGGAAGTCTGTTTTTCGGATAAGACCTATCGGCCATGCGGCGAAGACTTGTTTCGAAAGAGGGTTTCAAACGATCTTCGCGACAAGTGCAGGGCGCTTTCCGTAGCACCATTATCGGAAAGTGGGTAGGAAAGCTTAAATTCATTCGGGAATCCGCCGGAACGCAAGCCCTTTCCCGCATGGTCTGCGACACGCTTCACTTTGGAATGGCCGGGCGCGGCGGCGAAGTCTCGGAAGAGCAATGGGAGGAGTTTCTAAAAACGGTGGTCACACCGAGGTTCCCCGCCGGGTTCACGGTGTATGACTCCCACGGCCAGTGGCTCGGAAAGGATGGGCAGGTTCTGCGCGAGCGCGCCAAGGTGCTCCAGATTGTCCATCGCCCCGGCACAAAACACGAGAAAGCCCTCGGGAAAATCATAGAAGCCTACAAGACCGCATTCGGGCAGGAATCCGTCCTGCGGGTCCGGAGCTCCGTCCAGGTCTCCTTCTGAATTCGGAAGGAGCGCGCGGCGCTGGCGGCTGCCGGGCAACGGCCCGGTCTTCTTCCGGGGCATCGCTTCAGACACCCCGGAAGGGGCCAACCAAGTTGCCAGTACCATTCATTATCCGGCTGTTCTCAGAATTTGATGGCGAAACCCGCCGCGGCCATCGTGCATTCACGCTCTCTTTCAAGCCGGAGGCTCTGAAAGTCCACCACCGCGTTCGAATCGTCGAGCTTCAGCCGCTGCCAGCCTGCCTGGACGAAGGGCTCGACTGCGACACCGAAAATCTTTGCCGTCATACCCACCGAACCCAGGATCCCCCAGTGGCTTCCGGTGAGCGAGCCCGCCACGCGGGGGTCGTAATACGTATTGCCGTTGGGAAGCGTTACCCCATAGGTCTCGTTGTAGTCTTCGGTCACCCACCCGTGGAAAGCTTCCAGACCGGCCCTGACGGTAATGTCCGTATTCACCGGCTTTTCCGCGGCGACCTTCATTTTGATCTGGTGCTCGGTGCTGCGCGGGTCGTTTGAGAAGAGCATGTAGTAGGTATATCCGTCAGATGGGCCGCCATCAAATACGTAGCCGGAATTGAGGTTGCCGTCCGTTCTGATGAATCCGTAGTAGAGTCCGCCCGCCAGCTTCCACCCGGACGGGAAGGTGTAGTCGGCTCCACCTCCCATTTCGAGCCGGAGCAGGTCCGTCTTGGACTCGAGAGTATCCGTCTCGTAGCTTGGCAGAAGCGAGAGGCCCGAACCGATGGTGGTGTCCGAATAGAGCCGGCTCGGCCCACCGTTGTAGGATTGCTCCTTGTAGTCGATCCTGATAAGAAACGGCAAAGCGAGGCGTTCGTTGACGGAATATCTCAGCCAGATGTCGCTTCCCACGTTATAGCCTTCGACATCGCCGCGGACCCCGAGATAGTCTCCCCGGCCGTTGCTGGCCTGAGTAAGATAGTCGGCTTCGCTGTTGCCCGAGAAAATCGATCCGCCCCGGACGGTCACACCGTAGGTCGCGGGACCGATATCGCCCTGAACACCCGCTTTCAGCTGGTAGTCCCAGTAGCTGTAGTTATGAGGACGGACGAAGTAGAAATCATCCCAAAGGTAATTCTGAAGGATCTCGCTGTAAGTGCCGTTCGAGTAAGTCTTTAAGTTGCCTGTCGCTTCGGTGCGGTAGGCGACCTGGGCCTCGAGGCCGAGTTTCATGGACCCCCCCAGGGGCACTCCGTAAATCGCCCGGAAGGAGAAATTGTCGGCGTTGTCGTAAACATTCAGCTTCTGCCAGCCGAGCATCGTGGCATCGCCGTCCAGGTCCGACCTGGTCCCCGCATAGTTGAAGAAAAGCCCAAGGCGCCCGGTCCCCACCGGAAATGCCGCTCCAAGCAGCACATCGTTATCGAACTGGTCGCCTGCGACACCCATATGGTCTGAATTGTAGCCGAAAGCGCTGCTTCCGGGTGTCCTCCAGCTCCAGGGATTTACGTCCGTGTAGGAAAACTTGTAAAAGCCGTAGAACGCAACGCCCTGTCCGTCCGCCATCCTCGACGGGTGGATCAGGAAATCCGACTCGTCATAGATCAGGCCGTACGGATCGGCCATGCCCGCCATCCTGCCCTCGAAACCATACGCTTGACCTGCCACCGCCAAAAAAAAGGAGGCTACGAGCAACAGCACCCACCTATTCCGCATCTTCATTTGTCTTTCCTCCTGGAACTGTTTCTAACCGCATGGAACCGGTCAGAAAAGAATCACGACCGAATCCAATAACAATGGCCAAATTTCTACTTCTATCCGGATTCGGCCGCGCTCCGAGTTTTCAGACCGATTTAGCCTATGCTTATTGACTCATCAAACATCTCCCATATTTGCACAACATTCAGCACAGATATTTGTATAAAAATGGATATCCAATTCCGGGTACAAATTACTACGCATATGAATTCATTTGACGGTGCGCAATATTATATCGGTTTTTTGACTCGCTACGAAAAGCCCTTTTGCATAAATTTGCTTTTCCGCCCGGACTGATACCAATGAGAGTTCAAGATAATCCCAAGCTTTCAGACCGTGGGGAGCCGGCTCCCCACGCCCCACACGCAGTTGCGCTGCTCATTCCGGCGCTTGCGGCGGGCCGTCGGCCTGACTTTTCGGGCCGGGAGAATCTTGCACTCGTTTCCCTGCCCCCAAGCATGTTAGACTGGCCGGGAAATCGGATCCGAAGCGTCCCGGCCAATACCTTCAGCCATTTTCGTCGGTTCGTTTCCTCATTTTCGCGTTTTTCGTCCGGGCTGATGCTGTTGGAGAAGTTGGATGCAAGGCAAGACCAATCTATCGAAACTCGTTAACAAGTCCGTTTCCAGGACGATCGTCCACATGGCGGTGCCCATGCTTGCGGGCACTTTCGCCATAAACATGTACAATCTCACCAACGCCTGGTTCGTTTCGCGGCTGGGCACC
>JAJFVB010000087.1 GCA_021372055.1 Desulfobacteraceae bacterium
GTTGATCGCTTCCCTCACGGTCGGTCTGCTGACCCCCAGGCTTTCGGTCAACTCGCGTTCGGTCATCAGCTTGTCGCCGGGCTTGAGCCGCCCCTTGAAGATCAAATCCCGAAGCTGTTCAAAAACCAGATCGGAAACGCGTGTGGGTTTGACACGTTTTAGCATACTCTCCTCAGTCGAATGAATCGGCATATATTTCGATGACATGCCTTACCTGGACAGGGTCTCCCGCCTGAGAGAGCACATCCCCGATCTGAAGCATACATGCCGGACAACCAGTCGCAACCACGGAAGATTTTGAAGCGACTATATTATCACGCTTGCGCCTGCCGATGGACAAAGAAATGTCATAGTGCTGCAAATTGAAGCTCCCCCCGCATCCGCAGCACCTGTCGGCTTCGGCCATTTCCGCAAACCGGTACCGCGGATTGGCCGAAATGAGAGCTCTCGGCTGCGCCGAAACTCCCAGAGATTTCTTCAGATGGCATGGATCATGATAAGTGATCGTTTCCAAATTGCTTTTATCATCTTTTTGCGAAGTTGAAACGCTATTAACGCCCACCACGTCAATTAAAAACTGGCTGATGTCCAAAGTCCTGCCCGCAATATCATCCAGCCGGGATCTTTCCCTGTCCGAGAACTCCCCGGCCATGGCGGGCCACAGCTTCTTGATTGTCGAAGTGCAGGTGGCGCAGGCCGTTACGATGTAGTCGAGCCCTTCCTCGGCGAAGACCTCCAGGTTGTGCCTCACCAGCCGGTCAAAGCTTGCCGTATCGCCCGAGGCAAGAGCGGGAATGCCGCAGCATGCCTGATTGCGGGGGACAAAGGATCCGACCTCGTGATGGTCGAGGCTGCGGACCACGGCCTGACCGATCCGCGGGTAAATCTTGTCGAGGACGCAACCGGTAAAAAATCCGACCCTGATGCCCGATTTGCCCGGCGCCGAATTGACCGGAATTCCGAGATTGTGGAAGGCAACGGGAGCCAGCGCGTTGAAATGCCGGTTGCCCAGAGGGAAGGATATCCGGGCGCAGGAAGTGCCCTGATATCGGCTTGCCGGTTTGATAAAAAGCCCCTGGACCCCCGAGGCCAGTTGAAAAAACCTATCGAAAAAGCCCGGATTGGCCAGAAGTCCCCGAAAGATCAACCGCTTGACCGGGTTCAGCCCCATGTATGCCGTAAGAATTGCGCGCGCCTTGAGGAATATGTCCAGCACCTGGACGCCGCTCGGGCAGTTCGCCGCGCACGACCCGCACAGCAGGCAGTGCGTGAGCCGCTCGTTTACCCCGGAGGGCTCCTTGAAGACCTCCCGGATCAAACCGTCGAGAAGGGCGAGTTTGCCCCGGGTCACGTCCGTTTCGCGGCCCGTTTCGGCGAAAACCGGACAGACGGCCTGGCACATGCCGCAGCGCATGCAGGTGGCGAGCTGATCCTCGAGTTGCTTTACGAGTTCCGCCAGTTTCCTCATGTCCTGCATGGATCAGCCTCCTATTATCTTACCGGGGTTGAGGATGTTCTTGGGATCGAGCGCCGCTTTCAGACGGCGAGAATAGGTGATCGTGGCCCTGCTTGTCTCGTTTTCGAGAAAGCGCGATTTTGCCAGGCCGATTCCGTGTTCTCCGGAAAGAGTCCCGCCAAAACCCAGGGCCTTTTCAAAAATGGCATCGATGGCATGCTCCACCCTGGTCCATTCCTCCGCGTCGCGCCGGTCCGTCAAAATGGTCGGATGCAGGTTGCCGTCGCCGGCGTGGCCGAAGGTCCCGATTTTCAGAGAGAACTTATTACCGATTTCTTCAATGGCCGCAACCATATCCGGAATTTTGCTCCTGGGCACCGTCGCATCTTCCAAGACCGTCGTGGGCCTGACGCGCGAAAGCGCCGAGAGGGCGGATCGTCTGGCCTCCCACACCTTGTCGCGTTCCTCGGCCGTTTCCGCGACGCGCACGCTCATGGCCCCCATCCGGCGGCACAGCTCGTCCACCCTTGCCGCGTCCTCGGCCACCTGGACCGGATGGCCGTCCACTTCGATCAGAAGCAGCGCAGCGGCGTCGATCGGCAGTCCCACGTGGCTGAAGTCCTCGACCGCCCTGATGGTGAAGTTGTCCATAAACTCGAGCGTAACCGGAACGATGCGGTTCGCGATGATCAAGGCCACGGCTTCGGATGCCTTCCGGACGTCGCCGAATACGGCCATCATGGCCTTTTTGGCGGCGGGCATGGGTATGAGCTTGAGGGTTATCCGGTTGAAGATGCCGAGAGTGCCTTCGGACCCGACGAGAAGACCTCCCAGGTTGTATCCGGTCACGCACTTGACGGTGCGGGCGCCCGCCTTGACCAGTTCCCCGTATGAGTCGAAAAACTCGATACCCATCACGTAGTCTCTCGTCACGCCGTAGCGCAGTCCGCGCAACCCACCCGCGTTTTCCGCCGCGTTTCCGCCAAGCGTCGAAACCGCCTGGCTTCCGGGATCGGGCGGATAGAAGAGGTTTTTCGCCTCGACCGCCGCGGCGAATCTGGCCGTTACAACACCGGGTTCGACAATCGCGTAGAGATCGGCTTCATTGATTTCCAGGATCCTGTTGAGGGCCGAGGTCAAGATCACGACGCCGCCGGGCAGGGGAATCGTCCCGCCGCTGAGGTTGGTCCCCGCCCCGCGAACGGTGATCGGCAGGGAGTTTTCGTTGCACAAACGGATCGCTCGCCCGAGGGCCTCGCTTGAGACCGGCCTCACGATGAGGTCGGGGAGCACGGGGTCCAGCACGGCCGCATCATAGGAGTACGAGAGCCGGTCGACCTGTTCATGGAAGACGTTTTCCCTGCCCAAGGTGCGTTGGAATTCACTGAGCAATCCTTTTTCGATCATATGCGTAATTCCTGTGTGTGGGTGCATTCCACTCTGCAATTTCGTAAGACCATTTATCCAGACGACTCGCCTCTCCAGCCCATCCGCCTACTTTCGCATTATTGGTAAAGGATTTACGTGCTTATGTCAAGCAATAAAATGTCTTGACAACGCTGGCACGGTCTGTTATTTGGGACCCGAAGACAAATTGGTCATACCTTTTGCTGGTCATAGTTTTTGAAGGTCTGCCTCCTCCCGGGGAGGCGCCCGGTGATCGACGGTCCGCCCCCACCTGTGGTTGCCGCGCAACCGCACGCGGATCACGCTCACCCGTTGTCAAGGTGTATCCTTTTCTCCACCCCCTAAAGGAGGTCCAAGGTCATGGCTTGGAAAATGGTAACGGATCCGTTGAGTAATCTCGGCTTTTCAGCGTTGCTCGCCTCGGTGCCCATCTTCTATCTATTCTGGGCGCTGGCGATAAAACGGATGAAGGGCCACTGGGCCGCCGCCAGCTCGGTCGCCATCGCCCTCGCGGTCGCAGTCGCAGGATACGGCATGCCCGCATCCCTTGCCCTGCTCGCCACGGTGAACGGGATGCTCTTTAAACTCTGGCCCGTCGCATGGATCGTCATCACCGCCGTTTTCATCTACAATCTTTCGGTTAAAACCGGTCAGTTTGAAATCATCAAAAACTCTCTGGCGTCCATTTCGGACGACAGGCGCATGCAGGCCCTGCTCATCGCCTTTTCCTTCGGTGCTTTCCTGGAGGGGGCCGCCGGTTTCGGAACCCCCGTCGCCATTTCCGCCGCCATGCTGGCCGGGTTGGGATTTTCCCCCCTGTACGCCGCCGGCATCTGTCTTCTGGCAAACACCGCACCCGTTGCCTTCGGGGCGATCGGAATCCCCATTATCGTGGCGGGTCAGGTCTCCGGGGTCGATACGATGGCGATTTCCCAGATGGTCGGCCGGACCCTGCCTTTCCTGAGCGTCCTCGTGCCGCTCTATCTGGTCATACTCATGAGCGGCTGGAGGAAGGGCCTGGAAGTTTGGCCCGCGGCCCTTGTGAGCGGCGCATCCTTCGCCATCGCGCAGTTCCTCTCCGCAAATTATCTCGGCCCGATGCTCCCGGACATCATTGCCTCCATCTCCTCAATCGTCTGCACTGTCGCCTTCCTCAGGTTCTGGCATCCCAAGCAGAGCTGGAGATTTGAGCACGAAGCGGCATCCACCGGCAGAGAAGAGCTCCGGTACACCGGAGGGCAGGTATTCAGGGCATGGACCCCGTTCATCCTGCTCTCGATATTCGTCGCCGCCTGGGGCGTCAAATCGATCAAGGATTTCCTCGACTACTACACCCTCTACAAGCTGCAGATCCCCGGCCTTCACAACATGGTCCTTCGAGGCGAAACTCCCGTGGCGGCGGTCTATGCCTTCAACCTGCTGAGCGCTGCCGGCACGGCCATCCTCTTTGCCGGAATCTTCTCCGTTCCCGTCATGGGCGCATCGGTCCGCACGGCCAAAGAGGTCGCATCCCAGACGCTTGCAAGCCTGCGCTGGCCGATTTTCACGATTTCGACCATTCTCGGATTCGCATACATTATGAACTTCTCCGGGATGGCGACCACCCTCGGCCTCGCCTTCGCCTCCACAGGGAGCATCTTCCCCTTCTTTGCGCCTTTCCTCGGGTGGCTCGGCGTCTTCATGACCGGATCGGATACTTCGACCAACGCCCTTTTCGGAAAGCTTCAGGAGGTCACGGCCACCAAGATCGGCGTCGACCCGGTGATAACGGTAGCGGCAAATACCTCCGGGGGCGTTTGCGGAAAAATGATCTCCCCGCAGTCGATTGCCGTTGCCACGGCAGCCACCGGTCTGGTAGGAAGGGAAGGCGACATCTTCCGCTTCACTCTCAAGCACTCCCTGATCCTGACCACTTTCGTCGCCGTTCTGGCCTATCTGCAGGCTTACGCGATCAAGTGGATCGTGCCCGTCTACGAAAAGGCCGCGGCGGTTACTGCGGCCGCGCCGGCCAAAGCCGCGGCGGCGGCGTTCGATCCGACGGTCGGCGGCGTCTATCTTGCCATAGCAATGGCCGTGGTTGTAGTGATAACGCTTTCCGCCAGAATCATGGGCAAGTCCAATACGTCGCTCGGCTATTGAGCCGATCCCGGCAATTTCGAAACAACTTGAACAAGGCGGAGGTGGTGCGCCAACCGGCGTACCGCCTCGGCCGTTTCCATTATAGAGGGGTCATGGAACCATGGAACAGCCGCAGAGCCTGGTACTGATGAAGCAGAGGGCGGAGGCCGTGCAGACAGTGGTTTCCGAGGTCAGGAACATGCGGGAGGCATTCGACTATTGCGTCGAACTTGCCAAAAAGGAAGGATTGCAGAGCATAGCCGCGCCCGGACTCGGGAAAAACGCCTCCGCACTTGGGACGATATGCAAAAAAAACGGCCTGAATTTTCTGACCAAAAACCTGAGAGAGCACATCGGTCGGATCGGCACAGGCTTTACCGTCGCAAACTGGGGGATCGCGGAAACCGCCACCCTGGTCATCGATTCCGGCTCCGAGGACTTGCGGATTGCCACGATGCTTGGCGAGATTCACGTCGCGGCACTGCCGAGATCGCGCATCGTAGCCGATGCGGCCGCCCTGGAGGAGGAACTCACGCGGATGATGAAGACGACGCCCTCCTACCTGTCCTTCATCAGCGGGGCCAGCAGGACCGCCGATATCGAGCGGGTGCTCACGATCGGGGTGCACGGGCCCCAGCAATTGCACATGCTGATCATGGAGGAGGAACTGCTATGATAAAGACGCCTCATGACCTGCAAACCTACAGAAAAGACCTCAAGGGCGCCCTCCGCAACCAGTTCCTCGGCAAGACCCTGGACACGTTCGCAACGGCCTATCCGACATCCAGGGCGAACGCGTTCGCGGGAATCGATTTTGACACACTCGCATGCGAGATAGCCAAGGGCAAGGACGAATCCATACCAAAGCTCGAAAGCCTGCTCGAAGAGTTCACCGCCCACGCGCGGGAAGCCGGCGCCGTCGTCCATTTTGCCCGCACGGCCTTCGAGGCCAACTCGATTATCGCATCGATAGCCGGGGAAAACGGCGTAAAGAAAATCGTCAAAGGCAAGTCGATGACCGCCGAGGAGACTTTTCTCAACGCGCATCTCGAACGCGAAGGCTACGAAGTCACCGAAACGGACCTCGGCGAGTGGATCATCCAGCTTCGGGGCGAGGGACCTTCGCACATGGTCCTGCCCGCCATTCACCTTTCGCGCAAGGACGTTGCCGACCTTTTCACGAAAGTCACCGGAGAGCCCCGGGACCCCGACGACATCAACGGCATGGTGAAGGTCGCAAGACGCGAGCTTCGCCGGAAATTCATCGAAGCGGACATGGGAATAAGCGGGGCGAATTTCGCAATCGCGTCCTCCGGGACGATCGGCCTTGTCACAAACGAAGGCAACGGAAGGCTCGTGACGACCATGCCGCGCGTTCACGTCGCGCTTGTGGGCGTCGATAAGCTCGTCCCCAACCTCCGGTCGGCGCTCCGTATTCTCACCGCTCTGCCCCGCAACGCGACGGGCCAGGTCATCTCGACCTACGTCACCTGGATAACGGGAGCCACGGAATGCAAGACGGCCGATAACGGCCGCAAGCAAATGCACATCGTTTTCCTGGACAACGGACGCCTCGCGCTCTCAAAGGACCCCCTCTTTTCGCAGGCCCTCCGGTGCATCCGATGCGGCGCGTGCGCAAACGTCTGCCCCATCTACAAACTGGTGGGCGGCCACAACTACGGCCACGTCTACATCGGTGCGATCGGGCTCGTTATGACCTACTTCTATCACGGCCGGGAAAACGCGCGGGCTATCGTCAAGAACTGCCTCAACTGCCAGTCATGCAGGAAGGTCTGCCCGGCGGGAATCGATTTGCCGGGGCTGATAAAGGAAGTCCACGGAACCATCCTCAAAGTTGAGGGGAAAAAACCGATCCGCAACGTCCTGCTTCAGAAGGTGCTCCCGAACCGCCGTCTTTTCCACTCCCTTCTGCGTCAGGCCCGGATCGCGCAGAAGCCGGTCGCAGACGGCGGCTTTATACGGCATCTTCCGATGCTCTTTTCCGGCAATCATGGATTCCGGCGCTTGCCGGCAATCGCCAGGGTCCCGCTGCGGGACATGTGGGACAGGATAAACCCGCGGGTCGACAACCCCAAATACCGCGTCGCGCTATTTGGCGGCTGCCTCGTCGATTTCGTCTACCCCGAGCAGGCGGCGGCGCTCCTGCGGATCGCCCGCAAGCGGGCCGTGCAGTTCGAATACCCCCTGGGGCAAACCTGCTGCGGCCTGCCCGCGCAGATGATGGGAGAAAAGCAAACGGCAAGGGCTGTCGCCGTTCAGAACCTTTCCGCACTGGACCCCGCGGACTTCGACTATATCGTCACGCTCTGCGCGTCCTGCGGTTCCCACCTGAAGGAAAACTATTCCAGGCTGCTCAAGGGTGAAGGCGCCCTCGCCGTGAAGGTCGCACAACTCGAGGCCAAAGTCATCGATTTCAGCTCGTTTGCCACCCGCGTGCTCGGGGTCGCCCCGGAAGAGTTCCAACGCGCGGGACAAAAAGTCGCCTACCACGCCCCCTGCCATCTGTGCCGGGGGATGGGCGTCTCCAGGGAACCGCGCGAATTGCTCGACACCGCCGGGCTCCAGTATGTCAGGTCCGGGGACGAAGAAGTCTGCTGCGGTTTCGGAGGGTCTTTTTCGATCGACTTTCCGGAGATCTCGGCGGAACTGCTCCGGCGGAAGCTGGACAATGCCGAGGCGACCGGGGCCGGGGTGCTCGTAACGGATTGCCCGGGATGCGTGCTGCAATTGCGCGGCGGCATGGAAAGGCGCGGAGGCCGCATGCAGGTAAAACACATCGCGGAAGTCGTCGCAGAACAGCGGAAATCCTGAACCCGCCCCTTCGTACGCCGATTTCACCTCTCAAGACACCAAAGAGCGGGGGAATGATTCCCCCCGCACCCCCGCAGATATCGGCCGAACGCTATGGCGCTTGCGCCCTGGCCAACGGCCTGCCGCAAGCGCCGAAATGAGCAGCGCAGCTGCGTGTGGGGTGTGGGGAGCCGGATCCCCACGGTCTGAACGCTCGGCATCATCTTGAACGCGCATTGGTCTAAGGTCCAATTGCAGAAATCCCTTAAAGAAATTTTTATACTTCTAAAGGTTTTTTCTTTGGCGGCCGATTCCATAGACAGGGGGGTCAAGTGTTGGTTAAATTGCCGTTAACAGTCCCTCAAAGGAGGCACTCATGTTGGGCTTCATCATTGGAACCTTTATGGGCATTTTCGTTGGCTTCATAATCCTTGACGTTCTGGCCTCGCCCGGTCACAGGGCCTGCCCGGCGAAGACCCGGCCCGTTGCCATGGAACTTGGACACATGCCTCGAACTGCGCCTGTCATGTGCACGTCATCATCGGGGCGCATGTAGAATCGGGGCGGGATTTTCGCCGGAAATGAAGCTGCCGAAGCGGTCTCGCGAGCGGCCCGGCCTGTCGACCGCTCAAAGGAATCCAACACGATCTTCGTCCAGGCGGATTCGGAGACCCGCTTCCGCGCCCAAGGCGGGGCGGACCCACGCATGTTAAAATAATCACTCTCCTTAAACAACAATCCCGATAAAAACAGCAGACTCCTTATCACGCCATCCTCTTAAAAATACGGACCGAACACCCGGGAAGACCGCATTTCGGCTCGCCGGCCGAAGGCAAGATGCAGGGGACGGCTTTACCGTTTTTGGGCAGGCGCAATTTCGTCATCTGTGCTAAATAACCCTCCGGGTTTTTCAGAGCCGTGACAGGCAACACTTTTTAAAAGCGTGGGGGAATCATTCCCCGCTCTTTCGGATTCCGTAGAGTACCATCTGCGTATTCAGGAGTAATCAGCCGTGATGAAGAAAATCGATCTGAACAGCTACAAGAGAAAAGAGCTATTCGAAGCTTTCATCGTTCGAAACATGCCCCAATTGTCGATAACATCCAATGTTGTAATAAACGGTTTGAAAGAATTTGTGGACAAGCATGACTACGGCTTCTTCATCCCCATCAGCTTTTTCATATCGAAAGCCGTAAACCGGGTTGCTGAACTGCGGCAGCGGATAAGCAGCGGCGAACTGTATGAATTCGACACGGTGGACCCTTCCTATACGGTTCTTTTGGATGACAGCACTTTTTCATTCTGCAACTCCAAACACTTCGAAAGTTTCGAGCGGTACCGCGAGTACGCAAGCTCCCGGATCAAGGCGGCGAAGGAATGTCCGGATCACAGCACCGGTGAGAAGAATCACATGTATTTCGTGACCAATATCCCCTGGTTCAGCTTTACATCGATTGTCCATCCGTACTTCGAGCAATATGGTTCCATTCCGGTAATCTCTATCGGGAAATTCTTCAACCAGGGAAACGATCTGTTGGTGCCGATCGGAATCCAGGTACACCACGCCATCGTTGACGGCATTCATCTGGGCGCATTCTATGAACATTTGGCGGCCATGTGCAAAGATCCGGAGGCATACCTCGAATGAACGATTGAGGCAGGCGATGGAAAAGAGCGGGGGAAATGATTTCCCCCGCGCCCCCTCGGGCTTCCTGTCGCAGCCTCACGCGCCTGCGCGTGAGGCCCGCCGCAAGCGCCAAAATGAGCAGCGCAGCTGCGTGTGGGGTGTGGGGAGCAGGCTCCCCACGGTCTGAAAGCCCGGCATCATCTTGAACGCTCATTGCGTATGACATCCCTCCCGCCTTTCGTTTAGCCAATTCCTATGACCGAGAAGAATCAGATCGCTATAACCTATTTGACGTATTGACGCATTCCATTACAATACTTGGCAAAATCCACTACCGGAGGCCTAATGCATGACACATTCCTACGAAGACATGTGGGAGCGACTCAATCTTGACCTCGAAGCCCACGCGGGGCTGCTCGAAGTGCTCGGAAAATTCTATGGCAACATTTACATGAGCCAGCAGGGACGGTTGCGGGGTATGGAATACCTCGACTTCGTCCTCTCGGAGGTTCACGGGCTCCGGATCAAGGAGCTTCAGGACGCCAAAGCACGGGGCGGGAAGATAGTCGGTACTTTCTGCGTTTTCGTACCGGAGGAAATCGTTCTCGCAGCCGGCGGCATCCAGGTGGGACTTTGCGCGGGGGCTGAAATCGGCAAGGGCGAAGCCGAAAAGGTTCTCCCCCGGAACACCTGCGCCCTCATCAAGTCATTCGTAGGATTCAAGCTGGCAAGGCTTTGCCCTTACATCGAATCGTGCGACCTCATCGTGGGCGAGACCACATGCGATGGAAAGAAGAAAGCCTACGAGATCTTCTCCGAGCACACTCCCGTCTATGTCATGGAAATACCTCAGATGAAAAGGCCTTCCGACAGGGAGCTGTGGAAGAGCGAAGTGCTGCGGTTCAAAACCGTCGTGGAGGAAGCGACCGGAAACACGATCACCGCCGAGGGTCTGCGCGAAGCCATAAAGCTCGTAAACAAGCGGCGCCGCGCTCTCCAAAGACTCAACCGGCTCCGTGCGGCGGATCCCGCGCCCATCTCCGGCCGGGATGCTCTCCTGATAAACCAGATTTCTTTTTACGACGATCCGGCCCGATTCACCGCAAAGATCGAAGAGCTGTGCGACGAACTGGAGGCCCGGGTGGGGAGCGGCGGTTCCGTCGCCCCGGAAGGCACAGCCCGGCTGATGCTCTCCGGCTGCCCCATGGCGGTGCCCAACTGGAAGCTGCCCTACGTGGTCGAATCCTCCGGAGCGATCATCGTGGGAGAGGAGTCCTGCATCGGCGCCCGGAACACGCGCGACCTGGTCGCGGAAAACGGCGCGGACCTGGACACGATGATCGACGCAATAGTCGACCGGTACATGATGATCGACTGCGCCTGTTTCACCCCCAACACCGAACGGCTGGACAACATCGTCTCGATGGCTCGCGAGCTCAAGGTTAAAGGCGTCGTGCACTACGGCCTGTCGTTTTGCCAGCCCTATGCAATCGAAGCCTACAAGGTGGAGAAGGCCCTCCGGGCGGCGTCCATTCCCATGCTCTCGATCGAAACCGACTACGGCATGGAAGACGTGGAACAGCTGAAGACCCGCGTCGAAGCCTTTGTCGAAATGATCCGGTGATCTTATGAACCCGGACGCACCGAGCGATTCCCTTATTGGAATTGACATAGGATCGCGATCGATCGAACTGGTCGAGCTTTACCCGGACGGCCCTTCCCGCCGGTTGAAGGTTCCCACGACCTTCGACCCGCTCGGGCAATGCAGAAAGCTGATGGACGGAGTAAACGGATCCAGAGTCATCGCCACCGGTTACGGGCGAAAGCTTTTTGCCGAGAATTTCCGTCAGGTGGAGGTTTCCACCATAACGGAAATCCAGGCGTACGCACTCGGCGCGCGGTTTCTGCACCCGGAAGCGAGAACGGTCCTCGATATCGGGGGCCAGGACACCAAGGTCATCTCCCTTTCCGAATCCGGCAAGGTGCTGAAATTCGAGATGAACGACAGGTGCGCGGCGGGAACCGGGAAGTTCTTGGAGTTCATGGCAACCGCCCTCCAGGTTCTGCTCGAATCCTTCGGAGATTTCGCGCTCCGATCCGACCGGAGGATTCAGATCAGCAGCATGTGCACCGTTTTCGCCGAAAGCGAGGCGACTTCCCTTATGGCAAGAGGGGAACGCGCGGAAAACATCGCGATGGGGCTGCACATGGCCATTGTCGAGCGCACGACGGCCATGCTCCGGCGCGTGGGCATGACCCCGCCGCTTGTATTCGCGGGAGGGGTCGCTCACAACCCCTGTGTCGTACGGCTGTTCGAAGAAAAACTGGGGCAGTTTCCAATCGTACCGCACGATCCCGATATGGTGGGAGCGCTTGGCGCCGCGCTTTACGCCGGCAACGGCGTCTTTCACCGTGTCTAGTCGCCCTTCACCCTAGCCGCTGGACCCAATGGAGGTTTCCGTTGAAGCCGGAAAGTCTGGAACAGTTTGAAAAGACGGGTGATCGTTTCCTGCTCGATATGGCCGAACTCGAGGAATCCGGGACGAAAGTCGCGGGCCTGTACTGCCTGTTCGCGCCGGTCGAGATCGTGAGGGCCGCCGGAGCGATACCGGTGAGCCTTTGCGGCAAAAAGGAAAAGCCCATCGCCGAGGCGGAGAGGATACTTCCGCCGAACCTCTGCCCGCTGATTAAATCGAGCTACGGCTACGCCGCCACCGACACCTGCCCTTATTTTTCAGCAAGCGATTTCCTTGTCGGCGAGACCACCTGCGACGGCAAGAAGAAGATGTACGAGTTTCTCGGGCAGATCAAACCCCTTCACCTCATGCACCTTCCTTACACGACTTCCGAACCGCATGCGCTGCATTTCTGGTACGAGGAACTCCTGAGGCTCGGACGCTTCGTCGAGGAGCATACGGGGATCAAAATTGACAGGGAGCAGCTCCGGTCCCAGATCCGCGTTCACAACCGCATGCGCAGTCTCGTGAGGAAGATCTCCAGCTTCCAGGCCGCAGAACGCATTCCCCTCTCGGGGCTCGACATGATGACCGTTATGGAGTCGAAGAGCTTTTTCGTCCACCCCGACAGGTACATAGACCTTTTGGAGAAGTTCGTCTCCGAGTTGGAAACCATTGCCGCTTCGGGATATTCCCCATTCGAGCCGGGAGCCCCGAGGATTCTTCTCACCGGATGCCCCGTCGGCAGAGGGTCGGAAAAGGTCCTCCGCCTCATCGAGGAATGCGGCGGGGCCGTGGTTTGCATGGAGAACTGCACGGGCGTGAAGGGACTCGACCCGGTGGACGAGGAGGAAGAAGACCCTTTCCTGGCGCTCGCCCGCCGCTATCTTCAGCTGCCGTGCTCGTGCATGGCATCGAACACCGGCCGTCTTGCCCTGCTCGACCGGCTGATCGGCGAGTACTCGGCCGATGGAGTCGTCGATCTCACATGGCAATGCTGCCACACCTACAATATCGAATCCCGGATCGTGGGCGACAGGATCGAAACGAAACACTCCATGCCTTTCCTCCATATCGAAACGGATTATTCCAATTCGGACACGGAACAATTGCGGACGAGGATCGAGGCCTTTCTCGAGGTCGCGCGCTGGAAGCAGTCGACCGGCCCCGCCGCACAGTCCGGGGTCCGCTGAAATCCGATCCGCAATCGATCCGGATCGGCGCGCCCCGCAAGTATCGGCCATTCGCACAAACGCGCGTGGCCGTAGCGCCAAATGAGCCGCGTAGCGGCGTGGGGGTGTGAGGGGGCACGGCTCCCCACGCTTTTGAAAAGTGTTGCCGGCACATTCTTGAACGCAACTTCGTATGGGGCCTTCAATCCGGAAGCGCTCGCGTGACGGTCAGGGCGAAGACTTCCCGAACGCCCGCTTTCTTTAGAGCCCTCGCGCATTCGCTGAGGGTCGATCCTGTCGTGTAGACATCATCGACGAGCAGGACCCGCCCGCCCTTCACATCCATTCCTCCATGCACCTCGAAGGCCCCACGGACGTTTTTCAGCCTCTGCCGGCGGTTGAGGCGAGTCTGGGGCTCCGTCCAGTGACGCCGCGCAAGCAGCACATGGGAGACTTCGAGGCCGGACTTCCGCGAGAATTCACGAGCCAGCAGCCCCGACTGGTTGAAGCCCCGCTCTTTCAGCCTGCGGACGTGCAGTGGAACGGGAAGGACAAGATCGGGCCGGGGAAATCCGCTCGACCGATACGCGGAGCGGAGCAGTTCGGATAGAGGCGGGAGCCGCTCCAGGCGGCCGCCGAATTTGAACTCGTGGACCCGCTCCCGCACCACCCCTGAGTGCAGAAGAGCCGACCGGGCCGCGTCGAAGTGAAAGGCGGATTTGAGGCATTCACCGCAAAAGTGGTCCGGGGAATCGGGGGAATCCGTGAAGGGCCTGCCGCACCGCGGGCACAGCGGAGATGCGATCCAGGGGATCGAATCGAGGCAACTCCCGCACCAGAATCCTTCGGAAATATCCCCGGTCCTGCCGCACCCGGCGCAGACTTTCGGAAAACAAAGATCGAGAAGCGACTGACCGGCGAGTCTCAGCCCCGCACCGATGTGGGCAATAGTGCTTCTGGGCTCGGTGCAGCCGCTTTGTTCCCTATTGCGTGACTCCTGCTCTGGCAGCCGATTCTTCGGCGAGTTTTCCGTATACAATACTGAGCTCCCGGTCGCACTCGGCCGCGACCGCACCATTCTTCCTGGCACGCTCCAGGGCTTTTTCCGCGTCCTTCAGCCTGCCCTCTTCCCGCAGCAACCGCCCGAGCCGAAGGCTGAGGTCTCCCCGTTCGGGCGCCAGCCCAACCGCCTTGCGCAAGAGTCCGACGGCGGCCCCTCTTTCTCCCTGAGAGATCCTGATGTCCGCCGCGCGCAGATAGGCCTCCAGATCGTTCGGATTGTATACGACCGCCCTATCGTAGTTCTGGAGGGCCGTCCGGTTGTCCCCGTTTTTCTCGGCGATCATTCCGAGCCCGTACCAGGCGTTTGCGCACTTCCGGTTCACCCGAAGGGCATGCTCGAATTTCGTCCCGGCTTCCGTCAGCCTTCCCGCCCGCAGGAGGAAAAATCCGTACTGACTCACTATCCAGGGATTTTCGGGATCCGATTCGACTGCATGGAGATAGGACTTCTCGGCTTCGCTCATCAGGCCGCGCTTTTCCTGAATCGACGCCAGGTTCGACCAGGCGGGCGCGTGATCGGACTGCCGATCCAAAATGGCCCGGTAGAGGACTTCGGCTTCATCAAGCCTCCCCGCGTCCTGATAGATAACGGCGACATTGAACTTCGGACGCACATCGTCGGGGTTTGCCGCCATGGCTTCCCTATATTCCCGGACCGACAGATCGATGCGCCCCATTCCGTACTGCTCGACCGCCCGGTGGTAGGGATCTCCGGCGCCCCCCGCGCAGCCCGAGAGGATAAGCAGACCGGCGAGGAAAATTACGTTTCTACTTTTTCCCATACGGACCAATTCTACCCTTCTCTCTCCATTGCTCGGATCCTTTCGGCACCGTATCCGCCGAGCCGTCTTCCCTCCAGATTACCTTCCACGGATGCGTCTTGAGGTCTTCACTCAGAATTTCCAGATTGTTGGCGGTCTGGTCCAGGTGCGTGAGCAGGGACTGCAGATTGTCCTCGTTTGCGCTGAGAAAGCCCCTGACCCCCTTGACCGTACCGTGCACCTCGGTAAATCCGTTGCCCGCGGCGCCGAGCATCTTCGTGATCTCGGCCTCCATGGTCTGCAGCCGTTTCTGTACGTCCTTATTCGTGTCCCTGAGGTCCTTCACCAGCGAAATGATTTCATGCCCCCCGTTTCCGGTGAGGTGCTGAAGATTCTTCATCACCGGGTCGAGTTGGGACGCCTGCTGCTGCAAGATGGTGAGAAACCGGTTTGCGTTTACCATGACGTCTTTTACCGGATATTCCGTTCGGACCTCATGGACCAGGGTTTTCGTCTCCGAGACCAGTTCGTTGAGCCGTTCCGCCACCTGCTGCCCGATCACCATGATTTCGGCAAAGGAGGTCGAGCGCGCGCCTTCAAAAGTCGAACCCGGAGGGAGTTCCTCGGCGTCGACGGATCCCGGGGTGATTTCCACATATTTCGCACCCATCATTCCGAGGCTGCGGATCTCTGTGCGCGAGTCTTTACGAATGCGCGCCTCCGGCGCGATCCGCACCGTCAGGGCGATGCCGTCCGCCCCTCCCTGCGCTATCTGGATATCGGTCACCGAACCGACCTCGTATCCCGCATACCAGACGGGGGAACCGCGCGTGATCCCGTCGGCGTACGAGAATACGATCTTGTAAGTCTTCTTCTTGTCCCAGAGGGAACGGATGTCGCTTACGACAAAAATTCCGATCACGAATATGAGAAACGAGACCAGAACGAGCAAGCCTACTTTGATTTCAGACCGAAAAACCTGCATGAAAGCTTTCTCCCTAACCGGCGCGCCCGGGCCGAAACTCCAACAGGAGAGAGGATACAATTTCCGCACTTGCAAAGAAGACGAAATGCAAAACCGCTTCTCTATTCGATGTCGAGCAGGTCTTCGAGATAGTCCCGGCTCGACTGCCGCAACGGAATCGGGCCGTCCGGACTCCCGTGTATGAACTGCTGCACGACCGGATCGGGCGATTCCTGTATCTCCAGGGGAGTTCCGCCCGCAACAACCCTTCCCTTGAAAAGAACGACCATCCGGTCGGCAATTTTGAACGCGCTGCCGATGTCGTGCGTGATGACCACGGAGGTTATCCCCATGCGCCTGCTCAAGTCCTGAATGAGCTGCCCGATCACGCCCGTCACGACCGGATCGAGCCCCGAAGTCGGTTCGTCGTAGAAAACGATTTCCGGGTCGAGAGCGAGGGCGCGCGCCAGGGCCACCCTTTTTTGCATCCCGCCGCTCAACTGCGCGGGCTTGAGATGCTCGAAATCCCGGAGGCCCACGAGTTCGAGCTTCATTTTCACGATGACGCTGATGATCTTTTCGTCGAGCTTGGTGTGCTCCCGCAGCGGCAGGGCTATATTATCCCGGACCGAGAGCGAATTGAGCAGCGCCCCCATCTGGAAAAGCATTCCGAACCGTCTCCGGTAGAGGTCCATCCGCGCTTCGTCGAACCGGGTGATGTCTTCGCCTCCCACCCGGATCTCGCCGGAGTCGGGACGCAGCACTCCGATCAGGTGACGCAGCAGGGTCGTTTTTCCACATCCGCTGCCGCCCATAATGGCGAAAACGCTGCCCTTTTCGACGCTCATATCTATCCCGTCGAGGACAACTCTGCCGTCAAAGCTCTTGATCAGATTGTTGACTTCAATAAGCGCTTCCGACACCCCGGCAAAAACCCCGTCTTGCTAAAGAAACAGATAGAAGATCGCCGTAAAGAGGCAGTCCGCCAGGATAATGCTGATAAGAGAAGTCACGACGGAAATCATCGTGGACCTCCCCACCCCTTCGGCTCCCCCCCTTACGACAAAAGCCATGTAGCAGCCGACCATGGCGATGATCCCGGCAAACACGACGCTTTTTGCCAGCCCGCTCAGGATGTCCTTCATCAGGAGGGCGTCGATCGTGTTCTGAATATAGAGCTGGGAACGGATGCCCACGGCGCAGGTCCCGACCACGTACCCGCCTATCATGCCGATAAGGTCGGCAAGGACCGTCAGGCAGGGCAGCATGACGATCATCGCGATGAACCGCGGCACCACGAGATAGGCTATTGGGGAGATGGCCATAACCTCGAGGGCCAGGATCTCCTCCGTCACGAGCATCGTGCCCAACTCGGCCGTGAACGCCGCGCTCACGCGCCCGGCAAGGACAATCGCCGTCAGAAGCGGGGCCATCTCGCGGGTCAGAGCAACGCTTGCAAGGCTGGCCGCATAGTTGATCGCCCCGAATTTTTCCAGCTGATACGCCGTCTGGAGGACCAGGATGATCCCGATGACAAACGACACAAGCGCGACGATGGGGATGGACTTCACGCCCACCTCATCCATCTGGACAACAGCCGCCCTGAACCGCAGGGGCTTTCCCTGGAAAGGCTTCACCAGCGCCCATCTCAGGGTCTCCTTGAAAAAACAGGAGATGCTCGTGATATGTCTCAGGAAAAACACCACCTTGCCCTGGGGGCCGCCTGGTTCACTCACCTGGACTATTCTCCATGAAACAGCCGGCTTGCGTCGGGAACCATTTCAAACACATTCTTGAGATAGGCGAGATCGAAGATGGACTCGACCGTCTCCCCCGCGCCGGCGAGCGTGAACCGGATGTTTCCCTTGCGCGACAACTGAAGTCCTTCCACGAACGTGGCAATCCCGGAGCTGTCGATATAGGACACCCCCGACAGGTCCACAACGATATGGGACACTTTCTTATTTCGGAAAATCGGCAGATGCGCGTTCCTGACCTGAGGCGAGGTGCTCATGTCGAGGTCGCCGTCCAGAGCAACCAGAAAAACGCCGGGCTTCTTCTCGGCAACTTGTATGTTCAATGTGAAAAAGCCTCCTCTTTAGGCCTGAATTTGACCATTGTGAGCAGTGTCCCGCCGTCGGGCGGGGATTCGTATCGAAGCTCGTCAAACGCGGATCTCATAAAGTGCAGGCCCAGCCCTCCGGGACGCACATCAGCCAAATCCCTCGGCTTGAAGGTCGCCGGATCGGATGCCTGCCCGAAATCCCTGATCCGGATCTCGAGATTTTCCGCGGAAACGTCAAACGTGACGATGATCCTTCCCGAAGGAACGTTCCCGTAGGCATGGCGGATCACATTCGCGCACGCCTCGTCGACTGCGAGTACGCACCGCCTCTCCTCCTTCGAGTGGAGCCCGAATTTTTCGGCGATTTTACCGACCGCAGCCCGCACGATGAAAAGACACGCGGGATCGGCCGGTATTTCGAGCATAACCGGACTCTGCAGCGTAAAAGGCAATCACCTCTCCTCAACGCCCACCAGCACCAGCGTCGTGTCGTCGGCCTGGGGACAGTCCTGTTCGAATTCCGCAAGCGAGCGGCTGAGCCGGGTCCGGACCGACCCGACATCCGATTCCCCGGACCGAATCGCATCCTCGATTCTCGACCAGCCGAAACGCGCTCCTCCGGAGTCCTTGGCCTCGATCAGCCCGTCGGTGGCGAGCAGAACGCAATCGCCGGGGAGCAGACGCAAGGTCCGGGCACCGTAGCTCATGCCGGGCACAATCCCCAGGGGAGGACCGCCGCTTCCCCGCAACCGTTCGTAGCGGTTCCCGCGACAGTTCCAGACAACAGGCGGGAGGTGACCCGCATTCACGCAGACGATATCGCCGCTGCCCCTGCTCAGGACCATGTAGAGGAGGGTGACGAACATCCCCCGGCAACTCTGCTCGCAGACCTTGTCGCTCATGCGGCCGACCAGCCTCCCGGGGTCGCTCTCCCGCATGGCAAGTACCCGGAAATCCGTGGTGAATCTTGCCATGAACATGGCCGAAGCCACTCCCTTGCCCGAGACATCGCCGATCAGAACCCCAAGATGGTCCTCGTCCAACTCGATAAAATCGTAAAAATCCCCTCCAACCTCCAGCGCGGCGCGGTAGTACGCGTCAAAGGCAAAGCCCTCGAAAGCGGGCATCCGCTGCGGCAGGAAGCTCAGCTGGATACTCGAGGCAAAGGCCAGGTCCTGTTCGATTTGCCTCTTGCGAAGGATTTCCCTGTGAAGCCGGGCATTGTCCACGGCAACCGCCGCATTCGCGCAGAGCAACCCGAGCATTTCCCCGTCTTCGGCGTCGAAGCTGGTGCCGTCGAGCTTGTTTATGACCTGGGAAACCCCGATCACCCTGTCCTGCACCTTAAGCGGCACGCTGAGAATGGATGTGGTCCGGTAACCGGTCAGCCGGTCGACTTCCTGGTTGAAGCGTTCGTCCGCGTAGGCATCCCGTATGAGGATCGATTCCCCGCTTTCGAAAACCCGCCCGGCAATCCCCTGCCCCTTTTTGATCCGGAATCCGCCCTTGAGCTTGCCGGCCACGGGCCCCTGGGCCACTTCGAAGACCAGCTCCCCGCTCCTGTCCACAAGCATCAGGCTGCATGCATCCGCCCGCAAGAGCGAGCGGGAAGCCGTCATGATGTTGTCGAGAACCTCATCGAGCTCGAGGCTGGAGTTGATCAGGCTGGAAACCCTGAAGCATTCCTTGAGACTCTCGATGCGTTCGCACAGCCTGGCCGGTTCATTCCGGGCCGATGAAGCATCCATATTTTCGGGCAGACCAGCCCGGTGCCGCCGGCGAGTTCCGCTTTCCATAAAAAATCAGCAGTCGGAGTGTATGATTTTCGGCTTTTAAAAACAATGATTTCTAATTTAATTGCACAAACATTATGAACGTTTATCAGGAAGGTGTCAAACAATCTGAGACGCCCGGAAGGGGCGGTCCGTCGGCGGGGGAAAACTCGCATTGTGCCGGTGGGGAGCGTCGGAAAGGATCGTCCTGTGACGCCGTACGGCGGGCAAGGCGGCCGCAACCGCGCAGACCGGGAATGAAACCAAAGGAGGCTAGAGCTTCCAGCCGCCTCCGAGCGCCTTGTACAGGGCCACGAGGTTGCCCGAGACCTGCTGCTCGCTCACGGCAAGCAATTCCTCGTTGACGTAGAGCGCGCGCTGACTTTCGAGCACTCTCAGAAAATCGACGAGTCCGCGAGCGTAGAGTTCGCTCGAGATGTCGTATGCACGCTGGCTGGATTCAACGGCCGCAACGAGAGACTGCCGCCGCGCCTGTTCTTTCGAGTAGGCCACAAGGGCGCTTTCCACATCCTGGATCGCGGTGAGAATCGCCTTTTCATACGTGGCCAGGGCCTGCTCGGTCCGCGCCTTCTGGGCTTCAATTTCGGCACGGACTTTCCCTGCGGTGAAAAGGTTCCAGTTGAAGCTCGGACCGAAGCTCCAGAAGGAACTCGCAGACCTGGTTATGTCGGCGAGATCCATGCTGGCCTGACCAAGGGCCCCGGTGAGGCTGAAGCGTGGATACAAATCCGCCGTCGCGACTCCTATCCGGGCGGTCGCGGCCGCCAGTTGCCACTCGGCCCGCCGCACGTCGGGTCTTCGCCGCAGAAGATCGGAGGGCAGCCCCACGGGGACCTCGGGCGGGATTCCCGGGATTTCGGCGTATTCGGAAAGCCGGGCAACCAGGGGGTCAGGAGGGCTCCCCAAAAGAGTCGCAAGCCTGTAGATCGACTGGCGGACCGTGGTCTCGAGAGAGGGTACCTGCGCTTCCGTGGTCGCAAGCTGGGCCTTGGCCTGCGATACGTCCAAATCGCTGCTCAGGCCGGCCGCGAACTTTTCCTGCGTCAGTTGGACGGTCTGCCTCATGGCTTCCATGTTTTTTTTCGTTATGACAAGCCTGAGCTGCGCGCCCCTCAGCGTAAGATAATTTACCGACACCTCGGATAAGAGCGTGACCAGCGTATCGCGGTAGTTCTCCTGGGAAGCGGCCAGATCGGCAGAAGCGGCTTCAACGGAGCGTCTGACGCGCCCGAAAAAATCGAGTTCCCAACTCGCATCGAGTTCGCCCTGGAAAAGATCGAGTCCGTTGGAGAATGTGCCTCCATTTGAACCCGATGAGGCTGAATAGCCCGGTATCATCTGGGAAAGTTGTTGTGAAGCACCAGATGCGGGAGACGTGGTGCTGCTTTCCTTATTAATGGTATAGGACCCCTTGCCGCTCAGGGTGGGAAAAAGCCCGGAGGCCACGCTGACCCGCTGAGCGCGCGCTTCGAGGACCCTCGCCCGTGCGAGCTTGAGATCCTTATTTGCATCCATGCTCCGGGCAATGAGCCAGTCCAGGGTCGGATCGTTGAAAACGGTCCACCAGCGCGCAGCATCCGCCGGTTCATCCGTGGAAACCCCCTGAGACACCTCAACCCATTTTTGCGGGATGTCCTCCTCGGGCCGCTTATAATCCGGACCTACCGTGCACCCGCTTAAAACAAAGAAGGATAGACAGAATATGAATAAGGTTCTGTAAGCCGTCGGCCTATTCATCAGTATTGCTCCGAAAAGGAGTTTCGCATCAGAGGATCGGGTTTCAGGCAGTGTATAAGGCCCGGAACGGCTTTTTGTCAATTTATATAAGAGGCGCGGGCAAAGCGCGATACCGCCGGCCCGGCCCGCTCATTCGGAGAATTTACCTCGCGCGCCCGATAATGCTCACCTCAACCCGGCGTTCCCTGGGATGTACGTCGTGATTTATCAGCACAACCTGCTGCCAGGTCCCCGTGGCAAGACTCCCGTTTCGAATCGGAACGCCGAGAGACGGCCCGAGCAGTGCGGCCTGCACGTGGCTGTGACCGTTGCCGTCATGCCACGCCCTCTCGTGTTCGTACACGGCCCCCGGGGGAGCGATGTTTTCGATTGCCCGCTTCAAATCCGCCAGGACTCCCGGCTCGAACTCTATGGTCGTGAGCGAAGCCGTCGATCCCACGGCGAAAACGTGAAGGACTCCCGTTTCGATGCCCCGGTCCCGAACCATCTTCTCCAAAAGATCATGGATATTGGCGATGTCGGGTCCCGTTCCCATGGACACGCGCAGGGTTTCGGAATACATTTGGATCTCAGGCATGGCATGTTCCCTGATTTGAATGACAACGCCGAGGGGCAGCGCTCTGCCTTCCCGGTACGCTTGCGTGTTCAAACTAGATCATCCTCTCCCCGGGGACAAGGCTGAAATTGCTCATCGGGGGGGAAGCCCGAAAGGACCGATGCTTGGAATGCATTCTCATCGGCACCGGCGGAATGATGCCGATGCCCTACAGGCTCCTTTGTTCTCTCGCCGTGAAGCTAAGAGGCGGGACCTATCTTTTCGACGCGGGAGAAGGAACGCAAATCAACTGGAAAAGAGCGCGCGTCGGAATGCGCGGCCTCAACCTCATCGCCGTGACCCATCTCCATGCCGACCATTGCCTCGGAATTCCCGGCATGATCATGCTCCGGGCTCAGATGGAAGATCCGGCCCCGCTGACGATACTGGGACCGCCGGGAATACGCGACTTCGTCGAACATTGCCGCTCAACGCTTGAATTCCAGGTCGGATTCCCCATCCGTTACATCGAATGGCCGGGAAACCGCACCGGAATAGCGTTCGAAGACGAACGCGCGCGGATTTCATGGCAGCCCCTGGCGCACACGCGGTTTTGTCTCGGGTACAGGCTGGAGGAACACGAACGGCCGGGGAAGTTTGACATCGAACGCGCCAGGGCGCTCGGCGTGCCGGAGGGGCCGCTGTGGGGGGCGCTGCAGCACGGCAGAAACGTCACAACGCCCTCCGGCGGGACAGTTCAGCCCTCCGACGTGCTCGGCCCCGCGAGAAGGGGACGCTGCGTTTCCTACGTCGTCGACACGAGACCGACCGAAGCCGCTTACTCGCTTTGCAGGAATGCGGATCTGGCCTTTGTGGAGGGAATGTTTTTGAGCGGGCACTCAGACCACGCCGCGGCGAAGGGACACATGACGGTTGGCGAGGCAGCCGAAATCGCAAAACTGTCCGGCGCCGCCCGGACCGTTCTCGTGCATATCAGTCCGCGATATGAAAACAGCGAACTTCCGGAACTGGAAAATGAAGCCCGCACTCTTTGCGACAGGGTAAGAGTGGGAAGAGACATGGACCGCTTCGAGGTAAGATTCCAGGAAGATGAGAGCGAGGAGTAGAAAAAGGCCCTCCAAAGGGGTAGAGGGCCTTCATCTTCTTGTGGCGTGGGGTGCGTAGCGGCGAGCGGTATTTCCAACGGAGCGGCTAATCAGCCTTTGCACCTTCAAGCATCCCCTTCAGCCGGACTCTTTCCGCCTCGGCTGCACGAAGCTGCTTTTCCGTTTCCTCTCGTTCCGCCGAACCAGCCATTGAGCCTTTGAGCTTTCTTTCGAGTTCTTCAATCTCTTTCATGACCCGATAGAGCTCTACGGCTACCATCCTAATACTCATGCAGGTTTTTTCATTCCCTAGATTGTGAGTGCTTTCCGCGAGCACCGCCGGTTTGGAAAGGCCTACCTTCGGGTGGAAACCTCATATGCGAGGTCGAATTTATCTCTCGACCCGGAAGGTAAACGCAGTGCGAATCCGGAATCAGGGGGCATCGCGTCCAGGCGTAGCGAGGGATTGAGTTCCTGTAGTTGACTGACCGGCACATCGATCCATCTTGCAATCTCCTCCAGTTTCAGAGGAGCCTTGACCATGACTGGGTCGAAGTCCTTAGGCTTGCAATAATTGGGTAACTCAAACCCATACTTCCCCGGCTCGCGCATTATAGCCATCGCGGCCAGGACTTTTGACACATAAACTACCGAACGCGCGGGCAACTTACGCCCATAAAGCTCCCCATCCTTCACGCGGCCTCTGCGGGCCGCGTATGCGATTGGCCTCGATCCCGCGTTATACGCGGCAAGGGCCAGCAACCATGAATCATGTTGATCGTAAAGTGTTTTCAAGTACTTGGCGGCAGCCTTGGTCGATTTTATCGGGTCCCGTCTCTCGTCAACCCAACGGTCGACCTTGAGTCCCATTCTCTTGGCTGTGGACGCCAGCATCTGCCAGTAGCCACCCGCTCCTCTGTACGATGCATGCTTTTCAAACCGGCTTTCGACCAAAACGACGTAAACCAGTTCTGCAGGCACTCCGTGACTTTCCAAGATTTCTGTCATTTGAGGAAGACAATATTTTCCTTTCTCCATGGCTTCCGAAAATGTCCTTCGGCCGTCTCCCTCATAGAAGCGGATGTACTTTTGAACAAGCGGTTCATTGATGGGTATCTGGATTCCGTTTCTCCCAAGCACCGTGGGGGTTCCCTTGAACGATTCGGATCGAGTTGGCAGGATATGCGAAGCGGGAATCTCCTTCTTTAAATGATCGCCGGGCTTGTAAAGCGCCGCCAGCGGTCCGGGAAATTCCAAGCTGTCCGCCCTTGCCTGAGCGTTGAACTGGAAAAACAGCAGGGACAAAAAACACAGTGCCACCGTCCGCACGGGAATTCCGCGAAGACGGGGAACAGCTTCCCCCAGAAGGTGCCTGAAGAGGCTTGAATCAGGCGCCATACTGGTTCTCCTCACTTTTTTCAAAGAAAACCTACGGCCCTCACGGATACCCGCAAGAGTTTTAGGATGGGCAGGTTTTAGCAGTTCCTGGAAATAAAGACAAACCGCGAAATTCCGGATTATCCGGGGTTAGGCCGAAAAATGGGGAAAATGAACTCAAAAACCGGTGCTCAAGGATATATCCGAAAACATCTTTCCGGAAACGGGCTAAATGGGATAAGCCCGCCCGGCCTAGGCCTGAACTGGATCGTTTTGGATAATGTTTATCGTGCAATCTCTCGAAAATGTGTACAATCTCAGCCTTTCGTCAATTATTGCGATTTTACGCTAAGTGCACGTGATTTCAGAAATTTTTCCTGTCCGGAGCATCGCGAAAAACCGCCTGGAGCCCTACCCGACGCGGATTTTGTTATACTGTTAAAAAGCGGCAACTTGAGCAAAAATTGGGGAATTTTCCCTACTCTATCCCCGGCGGGGACCGGTCGCGGCTTCGCATTCTTGACTAATCCTCGCGGATTTCCTAAACTAAAAAGCTTAGCTACTTTCTGATGGATAAACGGGGCGCGCGCCCCTTTGAGGAAAGCCGATTTATGAGCGACGCAAAGCGTCTCAAACAATACAGGAACATCGGAATCATCGCGCATATCGACGCGGGCAAGACCACCGTTACGGAGCGCATTCTCTTCTATACCGGCCGCTCCCACAGGATGGGAGAGGTGCACGACGGCACCGCCGTCATGGACTGGATGGAGCAGGAGCAGGAGCGCGGCATAACGATCACATCCGCGGTCACCACCTGCCTCTGGCGCGACCACGAAATCCACCTGATCGATACCCCCGGCCACGTCGATTTCACGATAGAAGTGGAACGGTCCCTGCGCGTCCTGGACGGCGCGATAGCCGTCTTTTCCGGAGTCGACGGCGTAGAGCCGCAGTCGGAGACCGTCTGGCATCAGGCTGACCGCTATCACGTCCCGAAAATCGCATTTATCAACAAGATGGACCGGATAGGGGCCAACTTCGAGGCCACCGTCGCCCAGATTGCCGGAAAGTTCCGCACAATTCCCCTCGTGCTCCAGATTCCCGTGGGCGCGGAATCGGATTTCAGGGGCGTAATCGACCTCGTGGGCATGCAGCAGATCATCTGGCTGGAAGAATCTCTGGGGGCCGAATTTGAAACCGGCCCGATCGAGCCTTCGATGCAGAACGCCGCCGCCGCCGCACGCGAAGATCTTGTCGCCAAGCTGGGCGAGTTCGACGACGAACTCATGGAGCGCTACCTGGGCGGAGAGGAAATAACGGAGGCCCATCTCATTCCCGTCATAAGGGAGCTCGCCCTTTCTCTCAAAGCCGTTCCGGTGCTATGCGGAAGCGCTCTCAAGAACAAGGGCGTGCAACCTTTGCTCGATGCCATCGTCCACTACCTGCCCTCGCCCCTGGACGTCCCCCCGATAGTGGGAATCAATCCGGCGACCAAGGCTCCCGAACAGCGCGCGAGCAGCGAAACCGCGCCTCTTGCCGCCCTCGCCTTCAAGATCCAGATGGACCAGGGCCGCAAGCTCACGTATATGCGGATATACTCGGGCGTTCTGCAGGTCGGGGCCGACGTGCTGAACGTTTCCAAGGGAATTCGCGAGAAAATCTCCCGAATCTTTCAGATGCACGCGAACAAGCGCGACCGCGTCGAGCGTACCGCGGCCGGGAACATCGTCGCGGTCCTGGGCCTCAAGTCGGCCACCACGGGAGATTCGATCTGCGACCCGAACAAGCCGGTCCTGCTCGAAACGGTCGATGTCTACGAACCCGTGATCTCGATTTCGGTTGAGGCCCAGACTCGAGGCGACCAGGAAAAGCTACTCGACAGCCTCGCGAAACTTTCCGAGGAAGACCCCACATTCCGGTTCGCGGAGAATGCCGATACCGGGCAGATCATCGTGAGCGGCATGGGCGAGTTGCACCTCGAAATTGTCCTGAACAGGCTCGAGCGGGACTATCACGTTACGGTGCAGGCCGGCAAGCCACAGGTCGTCTATCGGGAGACCATCAGCAAGCCGGCCGAGGGACGCGCCGTTTTCGACCGCGAGATCGGCGGGACCAGGCACTTCGCGATGGTCCAGCTCCAGCTCACCCCGAAAACCCGCGGGCTCGGCAACGGCATCAAAAACAGCGTGCGCGACGGTTCCATTCCGGAAGAATTTTTCCCGGCAATCGAGCAGGGCATCCAGGACGCCTTCAGCAGCGGAACACTCTCCGGCTATCCCGTGGTGGATGTCGAGGCGATCAACTTCGGAGGAACTTTCCAGGAGGGCGTATCGAGCGAGCTGGCCTTCCGGGTTGCGGCTTCCATGGCCTTCCGGAACGGTTTCGACGCCGGCGCTCCGATCCTGCTCGAACCCTACATGTCCGTCGAGATTCTGACGCCGGATGAATTCCTGGGCGAGGTGCTCGGCGACATCAATATGAGGAAGGGCAGAGTCGAAAACATCAGCGCGCGCAAAGCCATCCAGGTTATCGACGCCGTCGTGCCCCTTTCCAGGATGTTCGGCTATTCCACGTCCTTGCGGTCTTCCACGCAGGGACGCGCGACTTTCACGATGCACTTCTCCCATTACGATCTCGCGTCCCAGTCCTGACAAATTCCCGGGAGTTATTTTCTTGATTTGTCCCGGAGATGAGTGTATAGATTATGGATTCTGGTCTAGCCCGTTTCCGGTTGACCGGAATTATCTTATTGCTTCCCCAGGGAGGCTATTTCGAAAGGCAGGTGAAACAATTGGTAAGTACGGAGGCGGAACCCAAAGAAAGTATTGAAAAAAAGATACGCAAGCTCCGCAAGGATTTCCAGAAAAACGTTCAGCCTGTTTTACGTCGCCATAACTACTATCTCTCCAAGGGAGAGCGCAGGCGAATCAAAAAGAAGAAGGCCATAAAGCGCATCCAGCGCCGCGAGCGCCGCATGATGCGGTCGGCATAGCCTGACCGAATCGCGCCCCGCAGCTCCGGATTGCCCGCTGACGTTTCTGGTAGTCTGCAATTTTCCATCTGCCTGAGTATTCGGACTATTACATCCCGGGTTTTACCCGGGATTTTTTATTCCGCGGCAGACCCGCCGTCCTGCACGAAAAGCCCTTCCCTATCGGAATTCATTCCGGCTGATGCTCGTCGGAACCCCCGAGAGGGGGTTATCGTCTGCTGTAGGTCTGCCTGATCGAGGAAAGCGGGAAGAGCCTGCCGGGACATTCCGTCTTGGCGCCGTCCACCTCACGGTGCCCGGCGACATTGGTGACCGGAATGCGGTAGTAGTCGCGAAGGGCTTTGAGCAAGTATTCCAGTGCCTGCATCTGGTTCGGAGTCGGCGCTTCGTTGTTGAAATTGCCGACCAGAGCGATCCCTATCGACTTCTCGTTCATGCCGCCCGCCTTGCAGTGGGCCCCGGTCTGCTGCCGAATCCAGCGAGGCGACATTTCGATCTGACCGTCCCCTTTGCCGAGCGTTCCGTTGTCTATCAGGAAATGATAGCCCAGCCCGTTCCAGAAGCCGCGGTCTCCGTGAGCGTTGTTGATGGTCCTCGCGCTTCCCGAATCCGTGGCCGTATGGTGAAGGATGATGTATTTCCAGCAGGTGTTCGGGTAAAGATTGACGACATGGCGGATCATCCGGGCATTCGGGATGACGAGTTTCTGACCGTTTTGGAGAACGTCGTTTGGCTTGAGGCGATTTGCCGCGTATATCGACTCGGGCGTAACGCCGTACATACGCGATATGCGCCATACGGTTTCAAGCGGCCCGACCTCGTGAACGATATTTCTCGGACCTCCCGTGGCCGCCACACTCTGTTCGGCCACATGGGCCGGACCGCTTCGAACCGGAGGGGGAGGCTGCCTTGATTTTCCGGGTTGGCTCGGTTGCCTGGTCGCCCACGCCTGCGGCGAAGGCTCGACGGGGGGCGCGACGTGTCCGCCGGACCCGCAGCCCGCTCCCAGAATTGCCAGGAGCAGCAGGGCCGAAAGAACTCCCACAAAGCGGATACCCGAGCGCCGGTTACTCATAATATTTCAGACAATCAGGGTGGAAAAAGGGCTTCGGTTTCTCTTACCGGGGCATTCTAATCTCTTTTTCCCGGTTTGCATAGCCGGGTCGGACTACTTTCCGGAAAGGGCTTCGGATATCTTGGCGGCCTTCTTGACTTCGATCAGGGCGAGGATCGCGGCTGCCTCATCGGGAGTCATGGTGGAAATGATGCCCATCACGAGCCTGTCATCGAGATTCTCGAGAAGCTTCGCCGCCTCCTTGGGCTTCATGGTGCCGTAGATCTTTGCAAGGCTGCGGACTTTGGTGTTCTGGGTTTCCTGCTTTTCGTTCCTCGCGGTCAGCATTTCCTTCTGGAGCACGAGCAGGTCTTTCACCTTTTGTTCGATTTCCTTTTCCAGCTTTGCCAGCCGCTCTTCCTTCTCCTTCAGCAGATCTTCCTTTTTCCTGAGTTCCTGTTCCCTTTGCTGCAAAACGTTGATCGACTCGCCGGTAGCCCCGCCCAGCCCCTTTACTTTCACCGGTTTGTCGGTCTGCGCCAGCGCGTAGGACTCGGACTTGGGCGCGGACTTCGGAGGCTCGGACTTCGGCTGCTGCTCAACGGCCATGACCTCGGGTACGCTCACCGTTTCGCTCACCTGCTTTTGCGACAGCGAACCAACAACCGTGACTGCAAGCTTCACGACCAGTACGCCAATGATCGTGCACAAAGCGATCGAAAGCAGCCTGGACCCTCTGCCCGTAATCATGACTTCCCTCCGCGATCGCGGTAGTCCTTGAAAACGGCCACATCGTCCAGCTTCTTCTGATCCTTGCGTGCCTGCAGCAGCTTGTACATCTCCCTGTCCCTCGTCTCTATATTCTCAAGCACTTTGACGGATTTGTCGCATTCGATCATTTCCTGCTTTCGCGCCTGAACTTCTTTCGAAGCCTTGTCGAGTTCGAGATGAAGACTTAGCAATTCGCGTTCCAGATAATTGAGGTGTTCCTTAAAAAAAAGGTATCGGCCGATATCCATCCCGGCTTGCTGTTCGTGCTCCAGCCGCATCGACTCGGCTCGCAGGTTCTGGCTCACCCGGTCGATTTCCGAGTCAACCCGGTGCCTCTTGGCTTCCGCGGCCCCGAGTGCAGCCTGTGCCTGGTGGAGCAGGAACTCCCGGTGCCGCAGCAATGTCTTGAGTCGAAATCTAAACGGCATGCATCACCACTCCGGAATAAAAGAACCCGTCCCCTCAGCCAAGCAGTTCCTCGAGACCCTGAAGAGCCCCTTCCACCGAACAGTTTTCAACGACCTGCTGCCTCAGGAACTCGTTGGCCCTGTCGATCATCTCAATGGCATAGTCGGTTTCCGCATGACTTCCGCGCACATAGGCCCCAATCCGGATCATGTCCTCCGAGTTCTTGTAATCCGATAGAATCCTGGTGAACCGCGAAACGAGCTCTTTCTGTTCGGTCGAGAGGAGTCTGTCCGTCAAACGGCTGACACTTCTCAGGACATCTATGGCCGGGAAATGTCTCTTTTGCGCCAGCCCCCGGTCAAGGACAAGGTGTCCGTCAAGAATCGACCGCAGGGTGTCGGCTATCGGGTCTTCCATGTCGTCGCCTTCGACGAGCACGGTATAGATACCGGTGATGGAGGCGGAATCGAAATTGCCGGCCCTCTCGAGCACCCTCGGAAGCAGGCTGAAAACGCTCGGCGTGTACCCCTTGGTGGTCGGCGGTTCGCCCGCCGCGAGCCCGACTTCCCGGGCAGCCATCGCGAGTCTTGTGGCCGAGTCCATCATCAGGAGCACGTCTTTGCCAAGGTCCCGGAAATACTCCGATATCGCGCATGCGAGGAGCGCCCCCCGGATGCGCACCGTCGCCGGCTGGTCCGATGTCGCCACGATAACGACCGAGCGTTTGAGCCCTTCGGGACCGAGATCGTTTTTCAGGAATTCGTTGACCTCTCTGCCTCGCTCTCCTATCAGGGCGATTACGTTGACATCCGCGCTCGTGTACCGGGCGATCATGCCGAGAAGCGTGCTCTTTCCGACGCCGGAACCCGCGAAGATGCCGATTCTCTGCCCCTTGCCTATGGGCAGCATCGCGTTGATGCAGCGAACCCCGGTATCGAGTTGCTCTTCGATAAGGGGCCTGCCAAGCGGATTCGAGACTTTCCCTCCGAGGGGGTAACTGGTCGGGGACAAAACAGGGTCCAGACCGTCCAGGGGCTGGCCCAGACCGTCAAGAACCCGGCCGAGCATCGCTTCGGACACCATTACATGGCTCGCGGATTCATGGACCTGGACGAGGCTCCCCGGCCGGATGCCGTTAAGATGGGTAAGCGGGCTCAGCTTGACGCGGTTGGCCTCGAATCCGACCACCTCCGCAAAGACCTGATGACGCAGGTTTTCGTGAACGATCCTGCATATGTCTCCCGTGGCCGCATCGAGCCCCTCGGCTTCGAGCAGGTTTCCCGTGAGCTGGACGACCTTGCCGTAACGGTTCCAGAGATCGCGCCCGTCAAGGTTGGGGAATCCCTCAAGGTGCAGAAAATCCTCATTCGACATCGGCGTCATCGGGCATCTCCGATTCGGGGGTCCCCAAAAGGAGCTTCCTCAGGTTCTCAAACTGAGTCTCAATCGAGGCATCAAGCAGTTTCACATCGCTTTCCAAAAAGCAGCCGCCTCTTTCCAGACTGCTGTCGGGCTTTATCGTCAAGCGCTTGCTGCCTTCCGTCAGGCTCAGATTCGCCCTCTTTTCGAGAAATTCATAGTCACCGGGGTTGAGGTAGACAGTCATGCCGGTTTCTTCGCCGGCCTCTTCGATCAGGGCTGCAACGGTCTCCTCTATGATCCGGGGGTTCATTTGCAGTTCCTGCTTCACGATGTGCCGGGCCAGCTTGAAGCTCGTCTCGATAAGCCATTCCCTGTACTTGCCGAACACCTGCTCCGGGAGGGAATCGAGGTTTTCGGCTATGCGCTCGAGCTGGGTCTTCACCACCTGGACGCCCTTGTGTCCATACTCGAATCCGTCCTTCTCTCCCTGGGCGAATCCCTTCGCGTAAGCCTCTTTTTCGATCTCCTGCGCGCTTCTTTCCAACTCGAGGAGTTTCTTGCGGTAGATTTCCTCCAGATCGGGCTCGGGCTCCGGTTCGGGCTCCGGCGAAAGAGCGGCTTCCGCCGGCTTGTCGCCCGGAGAGTCGATCGAGGGGAAGCCGAAAACGGTGATCACCTCGGAGTCCCGGTCCTTTTTGAGCAGGCTAGACAAAGGTCTCTCCGCTTTCCTTGCCGGCGAGGAGGATCTTGCCTTCCTTTTCGAGCCGCCGCGCCACGGTGAGGATGCTCTGCTGCGCGCCTTCGACTTCGCTCAACCGCGCCGGCCCCATCATGGAGATATCTTCCTGGAGCATCTGCGCCGCGCGCTGCGAGAGGTTCTTGAAGATCTTCATCTTGAGGTCTTCGGAAGCGGTCTTGAGAGCCAGCGTCAGTTCCTCGTTGCGGATCTCCTTGAGCAGTTCGCGGATGCCCTGATCGTTGATATGTACGAGGTCGTCGAAGACGAACATCAGCTTGCGGACGCGTTCGGCGAGGTCGCTGTCCGATTCTTCGAGGAACTGCAGGATGTTGTCGCCGGTCCTGCGGTCGCAGTGGTTCAAGATTTCTGCGACGACGCTCGCGCCTCCGATCTGCTGGCCTCTTTTGCCCATCGAGGTGAGTTCCTTTTCCAGGACCTCATCGACTTCCTGAATGAGATCGGGGGGCACGGCCTCGAGGGTGGCGATCCTCCCCACGATTTCGAACTGAAGCTGTTCGGGCAGGAAACTGAGAACGGAGCTCGCCTTTGCGTGGTCGAGGTGCGAGACGATGATCGCGATCGTCTGCGGGTGCTCGCCCTTGATGAAGCCGGCAAGCAGCTTGGGATCGATGTCCTTGAGGTGCTTGAAAGGGATCTTCTGCTTTTCTTCTTCGATCTGGGAGATCACTTCGATCGCCTGCTCCACCTTCATAACGCTCGGGAGCAGCGTCCGGATGAACTGATCGCCCGCCATGTGGGTCCCGGAATCTGACCGGAAGAGGGTCGTGAATTCCTGCAGCAGTTCATCGGAGACTTCTTTTTTCATACTCTGGATATTGCTCAACTGGAGGCTAAGCTCCTTGATTTCGTCCGTAGTGAGCTTTTTCAGGATGAGCGCGGCCGCATCCACTCCCAGCGAAAGCAGGGCCATAGCAGCTTTCTTGGGTCCGCTCAGCTTGTCCGAGGTCTGCTTGGGCATGGTTTATACCTCGTCTCTCAGCCATTGCCTGATGATTTCCGTTGCCTTGTCCGGATTGTACTGTACGAGGGCCGTGGATTGCTTCCGTATGGAGAGCTTGTTGTTGGGCTCGAAGAGCAGCGACTTGATCTGGTCCTCCACGGTCTCGGCCGTCGCCGGGGGCGGGAGCTGCTTTTCGACTTCATCGGCCATCTTCCGGAATCTTTTCAGGAACGGCCTTACGACAAAGATCAGAACGAGTGCGCCCAGGCCGATGTTGAGCAGTACTTTCTGGTAAGACTTGAACATCGCGATCCACTGGTTTTCACCCTGCATCATCTCGCTGCCGAACTCCGGAGCGAACGGGATGTTGGAAACCGTTATCTGGTCTCCCCGGGATTCGTTGTACCCGACGCTTTTTTTGACCAGTTCCTCGATCGACTTCATCTCGTCGGCCGCCCTGGCAACGTAGGCCGGCTTCTGCTTCCCGTCATTTCCGGCTTTATTCTCATAGCGCCCGTCCACGATCACAGCCACGGAAATCTTCTTGATGTTGCCGGGCATCTGGACGATCTGCTTACTGGTCTTGTTTATCTCGTAGTTTACAATTTCGCGCTGACGGTTGAACTGTTTGCCGCCTTTTGCACCTTCCCCGCCTCCCTGCGGAGCACTCTGGAGCAGCTTTCCTTCCAGGTTGATAGGAGTGTCCGGATTGCCCTTGGCACCGGCCTCCTTGCCCTCGGAAGTCTCAGTGGTCCTCTGCTGGCTTCTGACAACCGCACTGTCGGGGTTATAGGTTTCCTCGGCAATTTGGACCTGATTCTGGTCGAGATCAAGCGCCACCCGAGCGAGCACCTTGTTGGGCCCGAGGACCTGTTCGAGCATGGTCTGGATCTTCTGGCGCATGTCGTCTTCCATGCGCTGCTTGCGTTCGATCTGGGTATTGCTCAGATTGGCGGCCTGATCCTGCGCGTTTTTCTTGTAGAGCACCTTGCCGTCGGTGCTCATGATCGTAATCCGGTCCTCTTCGAGGCCCCGAACCGTTGCGGCCACGAGATGAGCAATGCCCTGGAGCTGTTTTTGCTCCATTTTGGCGCCGCTTCGCAGTTTCACGACAACGGCCGCGCTCGGCGGCTTGCGGTCTTCCTTGAAAAGACTCTCCTCGGGCAGCACCAGGTGCACCCTGCTTTCCTGGATCTCGCTCATCCCGTTGATCGTTCGGGCGAGCTCGCCCTGGAGGGCGCGCTGGTAATTGATCTTCTGAACGAACTCCGTGCTTCCAAGCTTCTGCTGATCGAAAATTTCGAACCCGGAACCCGAACCTTTCGGAATGCCTTCGGAAGCCAGGGTGAGCCGCGTCTCATAGAGCTGTTCCTTCGGCACCTCGATGCTTCCGTCCGTTGCCCGGTAAGGGATCTTCTTGGCTTTGAGCGCCTGGGAGATTTCTCCCATGTCGCTTTGCGACAGACCCGCATAGAGCGGAGAGTAATCGGTCCGGTTGTTCAAATAGAGTAAAAATGCAAGAGCAGCCAGGAGGACCACCAGTCCGCCTGCATAGGAAATCTTCTGTTGAAGCGACAGAGTCTCGGCAAATTGCCGCAGTCTGCGAAGGTACTCACGCACTGCATCCATAGTCGCGAACCCGTTTCAGTCAGGCAAGGTTAAAACTGCATGCGCATAACTTCGTGATAGGCATCAAGAGCCTTGTTGCGGAACTTCGTCAGCATCCGCAGACTCATGTCGGCCTCTTCCAGGCGAATCATCGTTTCGTGAATGTTGGCTGCGCCCTTCACAGAGCTCTCGGCCATGGCATTGTCGGCCTGGACCTGCATTTGGTTGACTTCGCCGATCTTCGTCTTGAGCTGCTCGGCAAAAGAATTTGCATCGGAGGGCTGGGCGGCCTTGGGGATCCGCGCGCCTGAAGCGTTTTCATTCAGATTGCGAATGACGGGATCAATACGCATTTGATTCTCCTATACTATTTGGCGCCGATCTCGATTGCCTTGATCGAAAGCTGCTTGGCGGTCTGCAGGGCCGCGAGATTGGCTTCATAGGACCTGCTGGCATTGACGAGGTTGGCCATTTCCTCGACGGGATTGATGTTGGGAAGTTTGACCATCCCCTTGGCGTCCGCATCGGGATGACCGGGGTCGTAGACCTCCTTGAATTCGCGGCCGTCGGCAACGATGTCGGTGACTTCCACTTTTTCGGCCGATTCCCCCATGGCGGCGTTGAGTTCCCCTTCGAAACCTCCGTAGGGAGTCGCCTCGTAGGTGACCGTTTTCCGCGCGTACGGACCGCCGTCGGCGCTCTTTGTGGTGTTTATGTTCGCGAGGTTGGAGGAGAGTACGTTTATCCAGGTCCTGTTCGCCTTCAACCCGGATGAGCTTATCCTCATGGCAGAATCGAAGTCCATTATGCGCCTCCGTCCGTAATGGCCATTTTCAGCATGGTGAACTTCTTGTTCAGCATGCCGACCATATACTGATATTCAATGCTGTTTTGAGTCAGTTTCACCATTTCGGTATCCAGATCGACCGGACCCGCTTCGACGATTTCCGGGCTCTCCATGGCCGCGCGCGGGTTTTCCGGGGCAAAATGGGAACCGTTCGAACGGACCATCTGGAGCACCTGGTCTTCGAGAGACTGTCGAAGCGCATCTTCGAACGAGACTCCCTTGGCGCTGTAACCCGGGGTGTTGATGTTGGCCAGATTGCCTGAAATGAGCTTCTGGTTGAGCGAGTTAAGGCTCAGCCTGTCTTCCACCATTCTAACCGTTCTATCAAATACGATGCCGCTGCTCATCACCAAACTCCTTTTTCTGTTTGGCCTTCTATTGAGCAAATCCCATACCATTTTTAGAAATTCGCGAATCGGGCTTCCGGGGCCGTTTTACAGAGGGCAGCCAAAACGGCGTGGGGAAAATTGACAGGGCGCGGAGGGCAAAGTCGCGTCAAAGAGTTGACACGACTTGGGGCGGGGCTCTTTACAGCTCGATTTCCTGACGGTATTCGTTCAGCTTGTTGCGCAGGGTTCTGACGCTTATGCCCAGGATCTCCGCGGCACGGGTGCGGTTCCCCTCGTATGCGCAAAGAGCTTTCTCGATCATCATCTTTTCCAGCTCGGAAAGCGGCATAAGGGAGAACTGGGGGGGCGACTCGGCCATTTCCTCGGCCGAATCGAGAATGATGCAGTCGGACTTGACGACAGGCAGATCCGAAATCAAGACGGCCCGGTGGATCACGTTCTGGAGCTCCCGAACATTGCCCGGCCAGCTGTACTCCCTTAGCTTCTTCAGAGCTTCGGGCGCAAACGACCGAACCGGGGTATTGTTTTCACTGCTGTACTTCTGGAGAAAAAACTCCGCCAGGGGCAGGACATCGCCCAGCCGCTCGCGAAGAGGAGGAATCCTCAAGGGAATGACATTGAGCCTGTAGTAGAGGTCTTTCCGGAATTTCCCCTCCCGCACCATTTCCTCGATCCTGATATTCGTCGTGGCAATGACCTTAACATCAACGGAAACGGGCATCCTGCCCCCAAGCCGGTCCACTTCGCTTTCCTGGAGCACGCGGAGAAGCTTTGCCTGAAGATGCAGGGGGATCTCGGTCACCTCGTCCAGCAGGAGCGTGCCGGTGTGGGCCAGTTCGAATTTGCCTTCACGGTTGCGGATGGCCCCTGTGAAGGCCCCTTTTTCATAACCGAACAGTTCACTTTCGAGCAGGGTCTCGGGAAGTGCGGCGCAATTGAGCGCGACGAAAGGCTTGTCCTTGCGCCCGCTGTGATTGTGGATATAGCGCGCGAAAAGCTCCTTGCCGGTTCCGCTCTCACCCTGGATGAAAACCGTGGCGTTGCTCGGAGCGACCTTCCTCGCAAGAGCCTTCGTGGAACACAGCACGGGGTCGAAGGATATGATCGGATCGTCCGGATCGTTTTTGACCGGTATCTCACGCTCTTTCGCGCTGCTTCTCTCGATGAGTTCGATGGCTTTCGACAACCGCTCCAGCGGGAAAGGCTTGGTCCAGAAATCGTATGCCCCGTTTTTCACCGCCTGGATCGCATCGTCGAGTTTGGGCTTGCGGGTGAGGACGATAACGGGTACCGCCGGCTCCATATCCTGCGCGGACTGCAGAAAATCGACCGCCTGGGATTCATTCCCGTTCACATGCAGGAGCACCAGACCGGGGGACTCCTTTTTTACGAGATTCTTCGCCGACTTGGGTGAATCCGTTATGAAGGCCAGATGCCCCTGTTCCCTCAGGAACATGGAAAACGTCCTGGCATCCGTTGCGTCCGATTCGATGAGAAGTACGTTCATTGCCTTACCTGGTGCGTCTGCGTGTCAATCGTTAACGGCCCGGTTTCTGCGACATTTCTATCGAGTTCAGCTGCTGCTGCGCAACAGCGACCCAGAACGGGTTATTCGTTCCCACGATCTGGTTCAGGATCTGCACGGCCTTGTCCGCCTGCCCCGCGGCGAAGTGCACGTCGGCCAACTCGTAGAGGACCTCGTTTGCCTCTTCGTCCTTGGAAAGCTTGAGGGCGAATTCGAGCATTTCCAGGGCATTCGGGTATTGTTTCAGTTCGCGGAAACACTTCCCGAGGGTCATCAGCAAAGATCGCCTGTTGAAGCCCTCTGAGGAGTTCGCCCTCTCCAGGCCCTTCTGAAGAACCGGAACGGCTTCGTCGAACTTTTTCAACTCATGGAGAACCGATCCATAAATCAGCAGCGAATCCGGATCGGTCAATTCGAGTTCTTTGCCTTTCTGGACGACCTTTCCGAACAATTTCTGAGCCTCGGCGTATTTCTGATCGCGGCTGAAAATATGCCCCAGGATCTCGGATTTCTTCGGGTCCATCGAGTCGGACTGGACCAGTCTGCAGTACTGAAGCGCCCTGTTCCGGTCATCGGCGCGGACCGAGTAGAGGGCGCATCTTAGCATAACATCCTCGCCCTTCTTCAGTCCTTTTGCAATCAGGCGGTCATAAATCTCGAGCGCAACCGAATAGAACTGAAGCGCGCCGTAGCTCTCCGCGATATCTTCATGTACTTCGACCGACTGGATTCCGTCAAGAATGCGACGGTATTTATCATGCATCTGAAGCACTGCGATGAAATTTTTCTCGATGTAATTCTTCCTGATCAGATCTCCCAGCACCCGTTCCCGCAACGCGGCCATTTCATTCCCCGAGGGGATGTCGTTCTTGCCCTGGAAAACCTCGTCCATCAGTTCCATGCTGCGCTCAAGATCGCCTCTTTTCCAACTGAGGGAGGCGAGCTTGTAGTAGACGATCTTGCGCAGGCTCGGCGAGAGGTCCTTGGAGCACAAATCGCTGTAGACCTTGAAAGCCGCCGCATGATCGCTTCTTTCGAGGAATTCCGCCTGCCGGACGCGGCTTATCAGGTCGCCCTCCGAGTCCGTGTAGTACTTCTGCAGGAAGGCGTAAATCTTGCCGGCCAGAGCGGCATCCCCGAGATTCAGGAAGGTCTCGGCAAGCTTGGCAAGAGCCATGTCCTGGTCGGGCGCGCTCTCCTGATAGTTGACGTAGCGCAAAAGATGATCCCTCGCCTTGTCGTATATACCGAGGGAAAACTCGGCTTCGCCCAAGAGACGAAAGACTTCGGGATGCTTCAGGTACAATTCCGGATATTCGGCCAGACCGAGGTTTATGAACTCGGCGGCCTCCTTGCTCACCCCCAGAATCTGCAGTTCCCTGCCCAGTTCGAAATTGGCGGCCGCCCTGTCTTCCTTCTCCGAAGCTATGCGCAGCGCCGATCGGAAAGCCTCCAGCGCCTCGATATAGGAATGCTTCTTATTGTATATGTTGCCTATTCCTATCCAGCAGCGCGAGGCCGCCGGATGTTCGGGCCATTCGGACACGACCTGCCTGAAGAGCTTTTCCGCCTTGGAGTAGTTTCCCATGCTGAGGAGTACAAGCCCGCTCCGGTACATCGCCTGAGGAGCTTCGGAGGTCTTGGCCCCGGTCCTGAGCGCCCCGGCGTACAGTTCAATCACCTCCGGGCCGCATTCGACCAGATTCCGGGAACAGCTGTCGAACTTTTCCCCGGCGGCCGCGAACAAACCGGCTGTTTTTTCATCAAGCTCCGCGAACTGCGGCTTGGGAGAAGCGTTCTTTTCCGCGTCCGCTTTGGAAACCGGGGTCTTCAGACCGGCGATGGCATTCTTTATATTGGCGGGCAGCTTGGACGCAAAGAGCTCCGAGGTGTCAATTCTTTTGCTCTCGGGCGCCGGAGCGGCCTTTTCCTTCGATGGAGTCTCCTGCGGCGTTACGGCCGTGGTCTTGGTCGCGGGCGGTCCGATCTCGAGGATCAGGGTGTATCGCCCCTTTTTGCCATCCTGGATCTTGTAATTGAACGACGGGCTCTTCACTTTGAACAGGACTTCAAGAAAACCGCTCCCCCTGCGGAATTTCACTTCCTTAACGGGCGAGGACTTGTCGCTTATCACTTTATCCGGGATCTTGGCCGTGATCTGCGGGAAGAACACCGAAACCCCGTCTTCGGAGGCCGGACCGACCTGGCTCGGCTTATCGCCGTCAGCGTCAAAAATCAGACGCGTCAGACCGTGGCTGGTTGAGGAGCGGAGCTTCAACATGCGGGTCCCCGCCGCCACCTGCCCCTCCGCCTCAATGGCCGGAAGAGCAAAAAAAACCGCCAGCAGAACCGTAAGAACAAGAGCTGATGTTCTTTTGCGCGCTTGCATCACCAAACCGCCGATATGAGTTATCGCAAGATGAACCATTCCGCGGGAGGATCTGAGCAAGGGGCATGCCAAATCCGAATCCTTTGGCTACGGGAATGCCGAGAGGACAGGAATCGATCAGGATCGGGGAATGCGGCCCGGATGGGCCGGCGGGATGGAAGGCAAACTCCTCAGATCTTCAGGGCCTGATGACGGGCGCCCCCCCGCGGCCGGAAGACCTGCAGCCAGGCCGCAAAGCCCAGCAGGAGAAAAAGGGAATCGCGCACAAGGTACCATGATGTTTGCGGGGAGCCCGTGATCTTCGTGCTGAAGCAACCGCAATGCACATCGATGCCGCGCGCCATATTGAATATGAGCGCGGAGAAAAATATCAGGAGAAGCGCGTTTGCGAGAACGACCGCCCCCGGCAGCCAGAATCCGGCAACGAGCAGCAGGCCAAGCAAGCCTTCCAGCCAGGGCAGAGAGATCGCTACGATGTTTACGAGGCTGTCGGGCAAAATCATGTAGTTGTGGACGATTTTGGCAAAATCCTCCGGATGGAGGATCTTATCCACGCTGGCGGCCAGCAGGAGCGCCCCGAGGAGAAGACGCGTCGCGAGAAAAAAATAACGGCCCGATCGCATAGATGCTCGATTCCAGCTATCTTTGAAAGCCATTGGTGCATGAAAGACCGCAGAAAACGTCCCCATCACCGCATTTGCCCGTTTCGAACTGCAACACCGGATGGTCTATCCCGAAATTTTCCATCAGCTGCGATTTCAGAGTCCTGCTGAGATCGTCTATCCTGCTGAGCGTCTGGTCCGGCACGACGACGTGGCAGGAAAACGCGATGCTGGAAGAACACAGGTTCCAGGCGTGGAGATAGTGCACATTGACGATCCCGGGGAGGCTCTCCATATGCTTTTTGATCCTTATCAGATCGATACCCGCGGGCGTGCCGTTCATCAGAATGCACACGGCTTCCTTCAATATGCCCCAGCAGTTCTTCACGATAAAGAAAACGATAAGCCCTGAAAGCAGCGGGTCGATCCAGTACCAGGGCTTGTACATCAGGACGACTCCGTTTACGACGACTGCCACCGAGGTGAACAGATCGCCCAGCATATGGAGGAAAGCGCCTCGAATGTTCAGGTTGTGCCCCGAGTCCCGGTGCAGAAGCCAGGCTGAAAAACCGTTCCCCACCACTCCGATTGCAGCCGCTGCGATCACGATCTCAGCGACAACGGCGCCCGGATTCAAAAGCCTCTGGACCGCCTCATAGATGATGAAAACCGATACGCCCATCAGGACCATCACATTGAGAGCGGCGGCAAGGATCTCCGCTCTGCGGTACCCGAAGGTGAACTCGGCGGACGCGCCCCGCTTTGCAATTCGGTTCGCGATGTAGGCGATAAGGACGGCGGTGAAATCGCTGAAATTGTGCGCCGCATCGGAAATAAGCGCGATGCTGTTTGCCCGGATGCCTCCCACCACCTGCACTGCGGGAATGAGGAAATTTAGAGCCAGTGTGATCAGGAGCCTGGACCCGCTGGTTTCGGGAATGACACCGTGCCCGTGAGCGCATCCGGTTCCGCGGGGACCGCATGCGGCCCCCGCACCCTGAATAACCTTATCTGAATCGGTGAAGCACCGGGAGTGCTCTTTTGCACCCGCCGGGCCGTGAGGTTCTTTCAAATGCGTACTCCGTCAAGATTGCCCATGCCTTTGGTCCATCTTTTATTATAGCAACTTCAAGCCTGCTCCGGAACGGAATAATGCCGAATTGCATTCAAGATAGAACCAATGGAAAAAAGCGGGGGAAATGATTTCCCCCGCGCCCCCCTCAGGTTCGGCCTTACGCGCAAGCGCCGAAATGAGCAGCGCAGCTGCGTGTGGGTGGGGTGTGGGGAGCCGGCTCCCCACGGTCTGAAAGCTTGGTATCATCTCGAACGGGACTATTTCCCCTTGAGCACCGTCGCGGGGGGCTGGCGAAAGACGAGCCTGGAGGCCGGAACCGTCGCCAGAAGAGCCGTCAGGCAGACCAGCGGAAACGATCCGGCAAGCGACTTCCAGTCGATGGAATAAACGAAAGTCCATCCGAAGGACTGCTTGTTGATGACGAAAATCAGCAAACCGGACAGGATGAAACCGCACAGAAGCCCCAGCACCTCCCCGAGGATCACCATCATCACGGCTTCCCAGCCGATCACGGATCGGACCTGCCCCGGCGATGCCCCCGTCGCTATCATGGTTCCGAACTGCGAGGCCCGCTCGAGCACCAGGATCGTCAGGGTGGTAGCGATACCCAGCGCGGCAATCATGAGAGAGATAATGAGCAGA
>JAJFVB010000096.1 GCA_021372055.1 Desulfobacteraceae bacterium
CTTGTTGATCGCCTGGTTGTTGTTGCCCGTGGCCACTATCAGGTTGATCTGCTGCATGATGCCGTCGTCATCCACGTGGTATTCGTGGATGAGCGTTCCGCGCGGCGCTTCCATGATGCCGATCCCCACCGGTTCGTTCGCGCCCGCGATGGAGCGGGTATGCGTGCCGTGGATCTGAGGATCGTTCAGGAGTTCCTCGATTTTCTCGAGCGAAAAGAGGATTTCTATAAGCCGCGCGTAATGGTTGTGGAAGCTGCTGGAAACGGGTTTGCCGTGGCCAAGCCTCCTGAATTGCCTGAGTTCCCTGTCCGCCCGCGGGGTGCCCGCGAAGTCGCAGATGTTGAGGCGCGCCAAGGGCCCGACGCGGTAGAGGCCCGCGCCGTTGCCGTAGCCGTGCGGCTTGTAGTACGGGAATTTCATGTAGCTGAAGGGCTCGACGGCCTCCGCTATGATCTCGCGGTACCGGTCGGTGGGCAGGCCCGGCTCGAGTATCCTGCCGTCCGCGTCCATGACCCGGAGAAGACCGTCGTAGTGCTCCAAGCCGCCTTCCGGCGTCACCAGTCCGATGTAGAGGCTCGGGAAATTGCCGTAGTGCTTTATCTCTTCCTTGAAGCTGTCGTAGTTGTCCTTAAGCAGGTCCAGGGCCTCTTCCGTGGTGTCGAAAGCCTCGGGCAGCCCCGCTTTGATCGTGTTTGCCTGCTCCTGTGTAAGGCCCTCGCGCACGCCTCCCGGCACCGCCCACGGGGGATGCACGCTCTTGGCCCCGAGTACCCGGATGATGTTCTGGCCGAACGCGCGAAGCTTCACGCCCTTGACGGCCAGTGAGGGAAATTTCTGCACCAGGCCGACCACGTTCCGAACGGCTGGATCGCTCTCCATGCCGAGCAGGAGGTCGGGCGCGCTGAGGTGGAAAAAGCTGAGCGCATGGCTCTGGGTGTACTGTGCGTGATTTATCAGGCGGCGCAGCTTGTTGGCCGTGGGCGGGATCTTCGCCCCCAGGATGCCGTCGCAGGCCTTGGCCGATGCGAGCATGTGGCTGATAGGGCAAATCCCGCAGATGCGCATCGTTATTCCCGGCATTTCCGGGAAAGTACGCCCCTCGCAGAACTTTTCGAAGCCTCGGAATTCTACAACGTGGAATTTGGCATCGGCAACCTGACCATCAGCATCCAGGTGAACCGTGACCTTTCCGTGGCCCTCAATGCGAGTGATAGGTTCGATAGTTATAGTCTGTGCCATACTCGTCCTTCTCTATATCGAATCTCGGGTTTCGTGCCGGGACGCATGACGAAAATCATCGCCCGCCCAGTTCCGATCAACCTAGCCGAACGTACGCATCTCAACGGGGAGTTCGATAGGCCCGCCCGAGAGGATTGCGTTTATGGCGGCCCAGATGCGATCCGGACTCGGAGGGCAGCCGGGCAGAAAAACGTCGACCGGTATCACTCCATGCAGGGGCACCACCTTGGGCAAAAGGGCCGGAATCGCGCCGCTTTCGGGTTGGGGCACTGGGCCCGGACCTTCCCTGTAGAATGGTTCGGTGTAAACCGCCGAGATAATGCCCTCGAGCTTCAGCCTGTTGCGCATCATCGGAACGTTGCCGGTAACGGCGCAGTCGCCGAAAGCGACGACGAGTTTGCTTTTTTTCCGCAGTTCGCGGGCGAGATGAAGGTTCTCCTCGTTGCAGACGGAACCTTCCACCAGAGTCACGTCGACTCCCTCGGGGAAATGCTTGATATCCGCTATCGGGCTGTAGACCAGATCGACCAGATTCAGCACGTCCACGATCCGCTCGTCCAGATCCAGTAGGCTCATGTGACAGCCGGCGCATCCTCCCAACCAGACGGTGGCCAGCCGAGGTTTGCTGCTAGTTGATGTTGCCATGCTCAGACTCTCCTCTTATCAGGACCAGCGCCAGATTTTCTTCTCACGACCATCAAGGATCCAGAGCAGGAAGTCGTGCTGTTTTTTCATCTCAGCCGCGGTCGAGCCCTTCTTGAAAAGGGCGCCCGTCGGACAGACCTGGACGCACTTCCCGCAGCTTGTGCAACTGCGGCTGGTTCCCCAGGGCTGATTCATGCCCGCGATCACTTTGGAGTGGATTCCGCGCCCCGCCATGTCGAGAGTGTGAGCGCCCTCCACCTCGTCGCAGACGCGGTTGCAGCGCCCGCAGAGGACGCACCGGTTGTGGTCCATGACGAACCGCTCATGGCTTGCGTCCATGGGCAGGTCGGGACAGATGTAATCATAGCGCACGCTTGTCACGCCAAGCTTGGCGGCCAGCGTCTGAAGCTCGCAGTTTCCGTTCTGGACGCACACGGCGCACACGTGGTTGCGCTCGGCCAGGAGCAGTTCGATCATCTGCCGCCTGTATTTGATGATCTTCTCGGTATGGGTGCGGATCACCATGCCTTCCGCGACGGGCGTGACGCACGAGGCCGCGAGCCTGGGGCTGCCCTCCACCTCGACCACGCAGAGCCGGCATCCGCCGCGTTCGCTCAGCCCCTTGAGATGGCAAAGGGTGGGAACGTCTATCCCCTGGTCCTGGATAGCGTCCAGAAGCGTGGCGGTTCTCGGGGCGCTAACGAGTTTGTCGTTAATCGTAAGGGTGACAACCGACATTATGGCACCTCCATCGGAGATTTGTGCAGGATAGTCATCAGGCCACGGCGATTCTGAGCGGCTTTTCCGTAAACTGGCAAACGCCGGCCGGGCAGTGGTGGTCCCTGATGTGCGCCTCGTATTCGTCCCTGAAGTACCGCAGCGTGCTGTAGATCGGGTTTGGCGCAGTCATGCCGAGACCGCACAGACTGGTTTCCTTCACCATGATGCAGAGCTCTTCCAACTTGGAGAGATCCTCCATGGTCGCGCTGCCGTTGGTGATCTTGCCCAGGATGCGGTGCATCTGGACGGTGCCGCCGCGACACGGGCCGCACTTCCCGCAGCTCTCATCCATGCAGAACTCCATGAAGAACTTCGCCACATCGGGCATGCAGCTCTGGTCGTCCATTACGATGAGACCGCCCGATCCCATGATGGAGCCGAGTCTCTGGAGGGTTTCATAGTCGATCGGCGTAACGAGGTACTCCGACGGGATGCACCCGCCCGAAGGACCGCCCGTCTGGGCCGCCTTGAACGGACGGCCTCCACGGATACCGCCTCCGATGTCGAAGACGATCTCGCGTAGGGTGATCCCGATGGTGACTTCGATGAGCCCCGTGTTGTTCACCTTGCCCGCGAGGGCGAAAATCTTCGCGCCCTTGCTCTTCTCCGTGCCGTAGGCGGCATAGAACGTGGCGCCCTTGGTGATGATCGTGGTTATGTTGCCGAAGGTCTCCACATTGTTGATCAGGGTCGGGCCGCCCCAGAGGCCGCGATTGGCGGGATAGGGCGGACGGGGAACGGGCTGGCCGCGGCGTCCCATGATCGATTGCATGAGGGCGGTTTCCTCGCCGCACACGAACGCGCCCGCGCCCATGCGGATATCGATGCGGAAATTGAAGTTGCTGTCGAGGATGCGACTGCCGAGAAGCCCCTTGCGTTCGGCCTGGCGAATGGCTTTTTCCAGCCTCTTTGCCGCGAGAGGATACTCGCCGCGCACATAAATGTACCCCTGGTCGGCGCCGACGGCAAAGCCGGCTATCGCCATGCCTTCGAGGACCCGGTGGGGGTCGGATTCCATGAGGGTGCGGTCCATGTAAGCGCCGGGATCGCCTTCGTCTCCGTTTGCCACAACGTATTTGCGCTCCCCGGGGGCCTTGCGCACCATGTTCCACTTGAGGCCCGTGGGGAAGCCCGCGCCGCCGCGTCCGCGCAGTCCGCTCTTTACCATCTCGTTGCAGACTTCCTCGGGCGTCATCTCGCGCAGGGTCTGCCCAAGGGCGGAATACCCGCCTCGGGCGACATAGCTCTCGAGCTTTTCGGGATCGACCGTGCCGCTTTCGGCCAGCACGAGTTTTTTCTGTTTCGCGAAAAAGGGCCAATCGGCCGGAATGGCCTTGTTGTCCAGTTCCGGGACCAGAAGTCCCTTTGCGTGCTTTGCAAGAAGAAACGGAGCTATCTCAACGGTCACCCCTTCATAGGCGACGTCCGGCTGTCCTTCATACTGAACTGTGACCAGCGGACCGCGACTGCAGGGGCCGAGGCATCCTGTGGCGACCGTTTCGATTTCGGTCTGCAGCCCTTCGGCTTCCACAGCTTTTTTCAGGGCCTCTTCAACAGCCAGGGCTCCCGAAGAAATGCAGGGAGTACTGGCGCAGACGAGCATCCGGCAGCGGAATTGCTTTTGACGGTCCAGTTCGCTCTGGGCCATTTCTAAGAGTTCCTGTCGGTTCATAACGCTGTATTCTCCTTGAGTCTGGACAATTCACGGCGCTTTGCGAAGATCGGCAAAGTGAAGGGACGAAACCTCCGCCGCGTTTAGGCGGGCAAGGGTTCCTCCTGTTCGACCCGAGTCGCACCGGTCGCGGCCGGGGCCGCTCCGGAGAGGACCGACCTGATCTTGTCGACGGTCGTATCCGGGCTCTCCTTGCCGAGAACCTGGTTTTCGAATACCACCACCGGTGCGAGGCCGCAGCACCCAAGACAGCGTGTCGTGGTCAGGGTCAGTTCGCCGTCGGGGGTCGTCTGTCCCGGGTCCACGTTGAATTCCTTGGATATGGCGTCCACGATTTCGTTTGCCCGCCCGACGTAGCAGGCGGTGCCCAGGCAAACGATGGCGTTGTGTTTTCCCTGGGGCTTCAGGGAGAAAAAATGGTAGAAGGTAGCCACACCGTACACCCAGCTGAAGGGCAGCTTGAGCTGACGAGCGATATAAATCATCACCTCCTCGGGAAGGTAGCCGAAGGCCTCCTGGGCCGCCGTCAGCACTTCAATCAGCGCGTCCTGCTTGTACTGTTGTCTTTTGAGAACCCGGTCGATGCCCTTGTAGCGGGGATCCGCCGCGGGTTTGCCGTTTCCGGCGTCTTTTTTTGGACTGGCTTCAGGCATAACATTTACCTCCATATACCAGCGCAAGTTGAGCGGTGAAGAAAGATAATACCAGTGCCAACCAAGGGAACAGAAACTCGCCAAGATCGTACGGGAGGATCGAAGACGCACCCGCACGCAAGCGGAAAGGGGTTCGAATCAAACAAGCGCAAGCGCGCAACGTCCACTTTGCTCCTCCGGATAATGCACAATGGTTCACAAAGGAAGGGAGTTCGTCTCCTGGCCTGCTCGAATGCCGCCCCAACATGGGGCAAAACGGTCAGATGGAAAATCTGCCTTTTTGAAGCCGTGGTGAGGTGTAAGCTCGAAGTTTTCAATGAGCTTAAAATTGCTTGACATGTAGGGTAAAGGCCTTCTCACGCCAAGTCAAGAGATATTTGTTACAAGCTCTGCCGCAGGAAATTAAATCTGCTAATTCAGTACCTTGCGAATGGTGCGTCCAAGATGTTGATACCTATCACAATATGAGCACGCAGCTCATATTACTTTTAATATCTTGCATTTACATCTAAATCTCGAAACGTTAACGGTACCCGTTATGTCTATTTTAGCATAATCGCCATTTGTGCAAAGGTTTTTCTGCCGGATTTGGGCATTTTTTCGTTCTTCGCCCATCGGGAGAGGTCCGTCCTATTTTTCCCGTCCGGGGCTTTTGATGGAATTTTTCCCTCCGGTACAGTATTATTGGCAATGATGGCTAACTTTAACTCTCAGAGAAGAGGACCGGGACCATGAATGATACAACCGCTTCCTGCCTGAAAGATCTCGATTTTGAAAAAGTACCTGTCGGCCGGCTCGAGCCCGGAAAGCTGGGTGTGCTCCTGGCGCGGGCCGGGGCCGGCAAGACCGCCTGCCTTACGCAAATTGCCATCGGCTACATGCTCCGGGGCGAATCCGTTCTGCATGTATGCGTGGACATCGTACCGGACAAGGTGAAGGTATGGTATCACGAATTGCTGAAGGACATCTTCTCGAGCAAGCCCGGCTGCAACGTGACCGAGCTGCAGCACCAGGTGGAACCCCTGCGTTTCATCATGTCCTTTCTCAATCAGACTTTCAGTCCGGACAAACTGCAACAGAGCATCGAGAACCTCAAGGCGCAGGCCAAATTCTCTCCGTCGCTCCTCATCCTGGACGGCCTGGACTTCGACCGCAACGAGCGGCCCGTCTTCGAGAAGATCGGGGATCTCGCCCGCGAGCTTGATATTCCGATCTGGATGTCGGCCAGAATGCACCGCCATATCTCCGATGTCAACGAGCGCGGTATCCCTTACCCGATTGACAAGATGGACGATCTTTTCGCCTCCGTCGCTTCGCTCGCCCCGGAAAGCGGCGGCATAAGGCTCCGGATGCTGAAGCAAAACGAGAACATAAATTCGTCCGGCACCGGATGGCTGCTTGACCCGAACACATTTCTGCTTCTCAAGGATGCATCGAAGTAGCGGTACGGTTAAACGAATTGCTGCCTTCACCCTGGGAGACGTTCTCAAAGTTGACCTTATTCCATGCAAGATGATCTCGTTGCGGGCCTGACACGTCAGGTTAAAGAAGAAGTTGTCGAAAATTATGTTCGGGAGCGCCGCCTGCTCGAACTCCAGATGGAACATCTGAGAGATCTTGCCCGGCAAACGCATTCCCGGGCATCGGCGACGGGAAAGAGGCTGGGACAGCTCGCCCGGCTTGCGGTTTGTCCCGAGATGCTCGAAAAGATGCTGGGGATTCTGGACGTCAAGGAAAAGGGCTGCTTCTGGACCGGATTCCTCGATGAAGCCGATCCGGTGGAAGCCGAACCGTTCGAGGTGAGGGCTCTGACGCGCAGGGGCAAATTCCGGAAGCTGGTGCTCCAATCGTACGCGCGTCTTTCCAGGGATATGAACGAGTACCGGAAAGACTACGACGAGCTTGTCTCGGAGTGCGGCGCGGTCAATGCCAATATCGCCGCTTTCGGGAGGAATTTCGATCTGCTGTCGATACTCAATTTTCTGAGAAGCCTGGACATGCAGGCGCTCGAAATGAAGAAAATACTCGGGGACAACTTCACGGCCAGGGAAATGGCCGAACTGGACAAGAACCTCTACATCCGACCGGTAACGCTCGATAGGCTCGGGGTTCCGGTTCCCATCAACCTCCCCGACCCGCGTGCGGTCGAAACCGCCTTCTCCGAGCTTGCCGACGAGGTGTATCGGAAGCACTGCAGGGAGGTGGCGGAAATCCTCTCCCGGTAATCCCGCCGCAAACCAGCCACAGTCAATGCCCGCCTCGTTCGAATGAACTTCCCGCGCGGATTTGTTTTGACGGTTGCGCCCGTTTCGGTATATCTCTCCACAGACAGCGCGAATCGATACGGCAACAAGCATAGGGAGGACAGGTTGGTAGGAATAGCGACTCGGAAGAGATTCTGGTTTGCTGCGATTTTTGGCCTGATTGTCCTCTACTATACGATCAAGAGCGCGGACCTGCAGAAACTGGTGCAAAATCTCGGTGATATCAGCCCGCTGTGGGGAGCGGCCGTTCTGGCTTCGGCTTTCCTGAGCTACGCCTGCGTCGGAGCGGTTCTGCAGAGACTGCTGCAGGGGATTGGCTGCCCGCTCAGTTTTTCGTCCTGCTTCAAGATATCCCTGCTTTCCTGCACGCTGAACTACCTCATGTCCGTCGCGGGCTTAAGCGGCGTGGCGGCCAAGGTTTACCTGCTCTCCAAAGAAGACATCCCGCCCAGCAGCACGCTTTCCGTTTCCATCATACACGGTTTCCTCACCAACACCATCGCGGTGCTCTTCATCTATCTCGGGTTTTTCTACCTCTACAGCCAGCGCGAGATGACCGAGCGAAGCCGCGAACTTGGAATAGCCGTCCTTTTGGTCGCCTTCTTCATGACCTGGCTGACCATTCAGACCATAGTGCATGAGTCTTTCCGGAAAAGGGTGTGGCGGATCGCCCTGCGTGCATGCATCGGGTTTTGCACAAAAATCGGGAAACCGCACTGGATCGGCGAGGAAAGGGCGGAGAATTTCTTTCAGAACTTCAACAACAGCCTGAACATGATCATGAAAAACCGGGGCATCCTGCTCGTTCCGGCATCCCTGGCGCTGCTGGATTGGGTGCTCATGTTCCTCTGCCTGAAGTTTGCCTTCATCGCGATAAACTGCACGGTTTCAAACCAGGTGCTGATGGTCGGATTTTCCGTGGGCCTGTTTATGAGCCTTTTTTCGCTCACGCCCGCCGCGATAGGGCTCATGGAGGGATCGATGGCCTGGGCGTTCTATCTCATGGGAATCGGCTATGAACCCGCTCTGATCGGCACCCTGGTCTACCGGATTGCTTATTATTTTATTCCCATCCTGACGAGCGTCTTTTTCTTCAGACGTTTTTTCCCGCAAACGACCGGATAAAAAAATCCCGGGCGGTCTCATCGGACCGCGCGGGACGATTCTTCCTTCATGGGTGGTAACCCGAAGCGCGGAGGATCATTCCACCGCTCTTGGGGGAGTGCCCGGTTCCGGACGACCCGGCGCTATTTCTTCAACTCGATTTCCAGCTGGATCGGTTTGAACAGGTACGCTAGCCGCGCCGCTTCCGGACTGCTGCCGGAGGTGAGCAGGACCGAGACGTTTGAGCCGTCCCATATGAGTTTGGATGGGGACTTGTCGGGCTGAGCCGGTTCACCCAGTTGTTTGGAGAGGACTTCCTTCATCCTGTTGAAATCGGCGGCCGGAAAATAGATCATGGCCGTATAGAAGCGGCCCTTGTGGAAGCCGTAGACCGTGCGGTCCAGTTTGATCTCTCCCATCTGGGATGTGTCGCCGCTCTTTTCGTAAAAAGCGAGGTCTCCGTCCTGGGCAATCTGAGTGAAGCCGGACAGGGTTCCGACCTCGCTGCCCCATTTGACTCCCCGGAAAGCGTCCTGTTCGCTTGCAGCCGGAGAACCGCAGCCAAACAGCGAAAAGATGATCGCGGCCGTTGCGCAGAGTCCGAAAATTCCGAGTCTTCCAATTTGGAATCGTTTCATACGACTTTTCTTTCCATCCAAGTGAGGTAAGCGGTTCGGCACCGGGGATTTCCCGGGACCATTTCATGATCGCAGTCTAACCGGCCGCATCCTGGCTTTCGGTTTCCTTCTCGATGAGGACGGCTTTGGCGGAAGCGGGGGAGGGATCGGCTTCGAGCAGCTTTTTGAGCCCCTCCTTGTACCACTTTATGCCCGACCTGGTCGTGATTTTCTGTTCTTCAATGTCCTTGGGGAGGCGGTCCTCGGAACAGCGGGCGAGGATGTGGAGCCTGCTCTCCGCATCCAGGGCCGAATGGTTTGAAACAAAATGGACAAACGCCGCCCACTCCTCGGGCGAGGGGCCGTTCCATTTCTTCGTGGTGTGGAACAACCGGTAGAACACGAGCGCCGCGTCGCGGTCCTCCTCCTGCCGGAAACGCTTGCCGCTGTAGAGGCGCATGGCTTCCTTGCCGATTTCGCTCGTGAAGGTGAGGTAGAACCACCGCAGGATGAAGAAGTAGCCTTCGCGGCTGAGCTCCTTCCCGGCCCAGTAGAGGGGATTGGAAATGTTCTTTGCGTTGAAGACGAACCGGGCCGCCTTGTAAATCGTCGGATTCTTCTTGAAAATCTTCAGTACGGGATTTTCGTTTATTTTGAGATACACCTGGTAGTAGCGCTGGAAATCGCTCAGCTTGCGGTCTCCGAGATACTTGAACGGAATGGCCGAAGCAAGCCGGTTCAGGCGCGTGCTCACACGCCTGACCAGCTCGATCGTATCCGTTAAGGACGCTTCGTATTCGGAATGCTCGGCATCGGGGTAGTAAACCGACCCGATGGACCGCACGATGGCCAGAGCACGGCGGCTCAGCGGCTCAAATCCCAGCTGCAGCTCGCTTTCCGGCAGCGCCCAGACATCGTCTCGCAAC
>JAJFVB010000116.1 GCA_021372055.1 Desulfobacteraceae bacterium
CATGGCCTCGGGCCACAAGATTGTCTTCGTTGCGGACTACGACTGCGACGGGATCACCTCGGCCGCGCAGGCCGTCCTTTTCCTCGAGGATTCGGGTTACACCAATTATGAGGTAGTCATCCCCCTCCGATCCGAAGGCTACGGGATACCCGAACGCGCAATTCAAAACAATCCCGATGCCAAGGTTTTCGTCGCCCTAGACTGCGGTACGCTGGATATCAAGTCGGTCCGGCTCGCCCGCTCGACGGGGGCCGACTGCATCGTCATCGACCACCATGAAGTTCCTCGCGGCGAGATTGCCCCGGCAACGGTCCTGATCAATCCGAAGCAGCCGGACTGCCCCTCGCCGTTCAAAGAATTCTGCGCATCGGGCCTGACGCTTCTTTTTCTAGCCGCCCTGAGGCGCGAGACAGCCAGATTCACACGCACTCCGGCACTGGGCGGGAAATACCTCGCTCTGGCCGCGACCGGCACGATCGCGGACCTCGTCCCCCTGGTATCCGCAAACAGAATCCTCGCAAAAAGCGGCCTTGAAAGAATAAACGCCAACTCGTCCCTCCCACTCACGCTGCTCGCCTCCAAAGCGGGCATCACCGGAAGAAGGATTACTGCGGGGCACGTCGGATACTATCTTGGACCCCGGATAAATGCGGCAGGCCGCATCGCCGACGGCCAGACGGCACTCGATCTCCTGCTTTCCAGTCAGCCCGACGAACTCGGCAGGCTCGCCGAAGAACTCAACGCGCTCAATCTCAAGAGGCAAGCCGAAGAGGGAAAAATCCTCGCTACGATACGAGACCGCATCGGGCAGGACGGAGGACTCTCCCGAAGGACCTGTGTCATGGCCGATACGGGGTGGCCCGCCGGAGTCGTCGGCATTGCGGCTTCCAGAGTTCAGCAGGAACTCCACTACGCGCCCACCGTGATTATTTCCATTGACGAAGAGAGCGGAATTGCGCGCGGTTCCGCCAGAGGCGTCGCCGGGTTTAACCTGCACCAGGCCCTCTCGCGATGCGCGGACCTTTTCATGCGTTGGGGGGGACACAAGAGCGCGGCCGGCCTGACCATAAAAACGGACAAGATCGACGCCTTTGCCAAACGCTTCGAAGAAGTGGCCCAAAGCTATCCCGCAGAGCTTTTCGTGCCGAGATCCAAAGTCGATATGGAACTTCCCTTTGCCCTTGCCGGCACGGAGCTTTTCAAGGCCCTGCAGGACCTCGAACCCCACGGAATGGGAAACCCCGCTCCGGTTTTTGCGCGCAAAAAGGCGCAGGTTCGCGTAAGCAAGGTCTTCGGAAAGGATGGAAATCACCTGAGGCTTGAATTTGAAAACGGCCTGGAAGGAATCTATTGGAGGGGTGCCCAGCGTCTTCCGCCTTCCCTGCCCCCCGGAAGCAGGGGCTGTTGCGACGCAGTCTTTCAACTGGACTGGGATGACTACCATGGGAGACCCGTGATCAATGTGAAGGATCTCGGGGACCTCTTTGGATAATCGAAAGCCCGAAAAACAAAAGCCCGCACCTCTCTCGCAGCAGAGGTGCAGGCTCTCGGATTCGGCTACTGGGGACAATGCAGGTGCGATTCATCCGGAGCAGCATCCTGCGGCACCATCCCGGACCGCAGCCTGTCAACCTCCAGCTTACTCCGGCGCATGTTCGCCGAGATCTTCTCCTGAATCCTTACGGCGCGTTCCCCCTTGACACCCTTTATGATGCGGGCCGAACGGATAATGCTGCTCGGGTCGCCCGCAAACGCCATTTCCAGCGCGAGACCACTGGCATACTTGAAATCCGCGATCACACGGTATTCTTCATATGGAATGAACGCTTCAAGCTGGACGTAGGCGATCTCCAGGTAGTTTCTGAGGTCGATGTTCTGGCCTTCCTCCAGTTCTTCAAGAAGAGCGCATTTTATCTGCCCTTTCGAAAACGGAAGGTCGTTTTCGACTGCAACACAATCGGTCAAACCCTCGAGGGCGTGCAAGTAAGCGAGAATGATTTCCCACCTCCGCTCGCGATGAGAAAAACCGGAAGGCCCGTAGCTATCCTCGTCCCAACTCGGCAGGACGTTCATGCGCCGGTCGTCGCTTTCGTCTCTGAGGCTATCTACCTCGCTTGTCTCTTTTTCCGAGGTCTTCATGGACATTCTCCTGCGTCGCCGAGTCCCGCGAAGAGGATCGCGCAATACGGATGTTCCAAATTCGGCTCTGCGTGGAAGTTAATTCTAGAATGCACTATACGCAAATCCGAAGGATATAAAATTAGGTAGATCCCCCAAATGGATCATGGGAATGCTGTATTTGCCCGAAGAGAAAAAGTACATACATTGTACTTCGCTGGTAGGAACTGCTACTACATCACAGTTACAGTTTTTCACGCGCTATGTGGCTGGAAGACTGCTATTTATCGGGTCCTGGAGTGTAGACTCTGAGAAGGGATGGAAAGAGCCGAAAAAGGGGGGGGAACCCGGCTCTTTCTCGAGGAAAGAGATAGACTTTCCGAAACCGATTCTGACCTGCAAGTCAAGGGACTCCGCCCCAACCATCCTCAAACCGTTTGGAGCCTCGTCCCCTTCACGGGTTCATCCTGCCAGTACGGGTGAACCAGGTCTTCGAAAACGGAAAGCGCGGCTTCGGTACCCTGCCCCATCGCGGTCACGATCTGTTTGAACCCGCCCTCAACGTCGCCCGCCGAATAGATGCCGCGCACATTCGTGCGGTGACGGCGGTCGTGCCGGATGAAGCCGTCCTCGGTGAGCTCAAGCCCGAGTTTCCGCGCCAGATCGACAGACGGCTCATACCCGACGGCGACAAAAACCCCGTCCAACGCAAGCGAGTCGATTACGCCCGTCTTGCTGTTCCGGATCAGGACTTCCGTAACCCGTTCCGTCCCTTTTATCTCCACGACTTCGGTGTTCCACAGGACCGGAATGTTGCTCGAGGAGATGATTTTGGCAAGATGTTCCTGGGCCCTCAGCGTATCGCGCCTGTGAACCAGGGTCACATCGACCCCGAGGTTGTGCATGTAGATAGCCTCGGTGACGGCGCTGTTGCCTCCTCCGACCACAATGACCCGCCTGCCTTTGAATATAGGGCCGTCGCAGGTCGCGCAATAGCTTACTCCGCGCCCCATGAGGCGCGTTTCCCCCGGAGCTTCGAGCCGCTTGTACTTTGCTCCGGTTGCGAGAATGACCGCGCGCGTGTAGAACCTTCGCCTGCTGGTCGCCACTTCGATTCTCTCACCCGGAGTGACGCTCATGACCTCCTCGCCCTGAAAGATCTGCACGTATTCCAGAGCATGGCTCACCACGATGTCCACCAGCGTCTTGCCGGGGACCCGTGTGAAGCCGGGATAGTTTTCCACGATGGGAGTCGTGGCAACCTGCCCCCCGAGCGCTCCGCGTTCGATCACGGCCGTTTTCAGACCGCTGCGAACGGTGTAGATCCCCGCGGCAAGCCCGGCCGGACCTCCGCCGACGATTACGACGTCGTTTTCAACGAGTTCGGCCTCGGTTTCGGGGATGAACACGGTCTGCTGCTCGAGCTTTTGCAGGGAAGAAACGAAAAGCTCTTCGGTCTGAGCACCGTGTGCGATCAGAACCTCGTTTGCGAAAGTCTGGGGCACGCTGAAAGCGGAATACCGGTTCGCCAACTCGGGGTTGGACTGGATATCCACGATTTCGAGCGACACGATGTCCGGCCGTTCAATGGCCGCCTTGACCGCGTTCAGAGCCTGGTCCGGACAGTACGGACAGGTAGGGCTGACAAAGACCTTTACCTCTCTTCGCGAATCGATCTTCTGCATTACCTTGGCCGCCTGCTCACCCATGTGGCTCGTTTTGTAGCCGAGCAGAAGAATGAGCCCTACCAGGGTTCGCCCCTCCTCGCCGAAGGGAACTCCAAGATAGCGTATGCCGCAGCCATCGGGATCGAAGATGAGAGTAGGAGTGACGTGCACATTGCGCTTCTTCGCTTCATGACTCCCGAGGTCGAATTCCCGGAATTCGATTTTGCCGGAGATTTTCCCAAACGCCTTCAGCAGGTCCCGAGCGGCCTGATTGAGCACATCATTGTTGTTCTTTTCGGAAAAAAGGTACACCTGTACCCGGTTCGGAAGTGCTCCAAAAGCATCTCTGAGGTTTTTTTCGACCTCCGAGCCGAAAATAGATCCCTGCTCGTTCGGTTTTTTCACTGGCATTGAGCCCCTCCTGAAAGAAATTCACTGCTGCTGATCGGAATCTTCAACTATTTAATATAAGTAGCGATGGCGCGGCGCACCATGCAAGGCAACTCTTTGCGGTTCGGCCGGTTCGGGATTTTTCGCGGATACGCGGGGCGGCGTGAAGGGATGAACGAAAGAGATGCGGCCGGACAAGTTGCACCCCGGCCGCATCCGATTGCGCTTATTTCTGAATATGGCATTCGCCGCAGGTGAGCGGCCCGCTCTGTTTTCCGCGGGCGCTCAAGGCCGCGTGGCAGGTTTTGCACTGGTTATGGAAGGCTTCCCTGAGCGCGGGGACGCCGGGTTTTCCCGCAACCGTGTGACACGTTGCGCACGGTTGCCCCTCTCCCCCGCGGTTGTTGAGATATGCGTCGTAGTCGTGATGACACTGCAGGCATTCCATATTGGCCGAGTGCTTTTCGTGGTTGAAGGTTACGGCCGCCCTCTCAAGCTTGCCGAATTCCTTCGCTTGCATAACGATCAGAGAGTCCTGGGAAAATGCCAGGGGCACGAACGCAACCAAGAGCAGTATGACCGGCAATATTTTCGCGTACTTCATGCACATTCCTTTCAATGCGGACCTTCTCGGGTGTTGAACCGGGGCGTTTCCCGTCTGTCTATTCGTCATCCTCGTCTTTTGCTTCGACAGGCTGGAACTTCTCAGGGATGATCATCATCTCGGTGATGAGTTCCTTAAACGAGACCACCTTGATGCCAAGATCGTACTCTTTGCCAAGGTCTCTGATCTGATCGAAACAGTTGTGACAGGGAGCGATCACTATTTTTGCACCCGTGGCCCGGATCTGCTCCGCTTTGATTTTGCCGGATTCCATGCGTCTTTTCTTGAACTCGGCGCCCATCGGGATGAATCCGCCACCGCCGCCGCAGCAATGGTTGTAGACGCTCTTGGGAGTCATGTCCCGGAAGTCTTTGGCCAGATACTTGACGATTTCGCGCCCTTCGGCCCAGAGTCCCCCGTTTCGCGAAACATTGCAGGGGTCCTGGTAGGTTACGGGTTCGGTGATCATCTTTTCCGGATCTATCTTGATGCGTCCGTCTCTGAGGTATTCGTAGAAAAGGCGCACGGAGTGGATCACCGGAACCGGCGGCTTCCCATCGCGGTATCCCGCGAGGTAGGGCCCTTCGAAGAGCGCCGAGCGGTAGGCATGGCCGCATTCCGTGATGGCGATGTACTGAACTCCGAGTTCCAGGGCCTTTTCGTACATGTTCTTTACAATCTGACCCGCAAGAGCGCGATTTCCGGCAAACATCGCCAGATTGGTGCAGTCCCATCCCGTGCTGGGTATCGTCCAGCTTTCTTCGGCTACCGTGAAGATCTTGGCAGCCATGGCCATATCCTGCGGATAGTACATGGGCTCGCGGGCATTGACCGTGTACATGATTCGGGCGCCCGGCTTGTCGACGGGAATATCCAGACCGGCGATCTCTTCGGCCGTTTCCTCCGCCATCCAGGAACAGGTATCGATGAAGTCCTCGACGCTCATGCCCATCTGGTTTCCGGTGTTCTTGTAATTCTCCGAAGTCCTTGCGAGCCCTTCCGGCACAATTCCCTGGGAGTGGCAGATGCCGCGGACCGTGGCGATCATTGTCGCGATATCGATCCCGAAGGGGCAGTAGAGCGAACACCGCTTACAGGTCGTGCATTCGCCCCAGATAATGTTGTAGCACTTCTCGAGAAAGGCGCGGTCGACATTGCCCTTTCTGCGGTAGAGCTCGCCCAGGGTGGCCTTCACCTTGTATGCGGGACTCAGCTTCGGGTCCTTGTTCTTGGCGAGGTAGAAAAAGCAGCTCTCGGCACACAGTCCGCAGTGCGCGCAAATGCTCAACCACGACCTGATCCTCGCTCCGTTATTCGAATCCAAAAGCTCGCGGATCACTTTTGTGTTTATCGGTTTTTCCGGCATCTCACTCATCTTCCGTATTTCCTCTCAAACTACTCGATTAAAGCGACGTCTGAACGCCCGCAGTCGTGAAAATCATATGGCAACTCGCCTACCAGGTGCGCGCACCGCGTCTCTGGCCCATTTCGAACCCGATGAAAGCGCGCGAGAAGAAAAAGAGAACCATGTGCGCCAGCTTGCTGAACGGAATGACGACAAGCAGGACTTCGGCGCTTAGAATATGCGCGATCATCATGACCCGGTAAGGACCGACCTGGTGGTAGGCAAGAAATCCGGTCACAAAGGGCAAAGCACTCAACAGCAGCAGCACGTAGTCCCATGCCGAGGTAAGAATTCGAACCTCGGGGCGCATAAATCTTCTCAGGAGGAGAACCAATGCTGCTATAATGAAAACAATCGTGAGGATATCGGAAACAGAATCGGCCATCGAAGGCAGACTGATTCCGAACGCCTCCCGCCACAGGATGTTGTGAGCCAGGAGAAAGAGAGGCACGGCAAGCAGGCATACGTGGAAAACGTAAAAGGCGACTGCAAAAAACGGCTGCTCCCTCAGGGAGACGCTCCCCAAGGGGATGAGCCAGTGCAGAATTGACCGGAATCCCCAGCCCGCGTCGGCATGGTTGTAGAAGACCCTGTCGCGTTCAAGGCTCAGACCGAAGAGAAAAGCCACTCTCAAGCCAAGGCCGCCGATGAAGATGATGAATGCGGCCCACAGCGCCGGGCCGGAAAGGAATGTGTAGAGATTGTTCATGCGTTTGAGTCCCCCTGATGTAGACCATTCGGCTCTTTGATTGATTTCAATTATTATATTATTATCTTACACGCTTTCCAAGTATCATTCGCAATACTCACGTACCGTGAAGAAGATAGAGCAACACTTTCCGACTCCCGCTCATGCGCATCGTGAAAATCAACGGCATACAGCTGAAAAAACCAACTCGCGGCATTTGCCGCGCGGAGGTTCTTCAAGAATCCGAATCGTTTGTTGTCCTGGGATTTACCGGCATCGGAACGAAAGCGAGGAGGTGATGCGACAGACTGCGAGCAAGAAAACCCGGTATTCCGTAGGCCAATTTCAGGCACCGTCGGCAATAAGATCATATTTTAACTCAACTATCAAGAAATGATCATTTCTTCACATTTTACTGTTTTTGCTCAGAATCATTGCATAACTAAGACGTCTTTCCGGAAGCTGCAAGGCAGGGGGTTGAGATGAAGAGTTATTGGCCGGATGAGTACATCAGGAAGACTGTCCCCGCGAGTGAAGCCATCGCGAGCATCACAGCGGGCCAGAGGGTATTCATCGGTACCGCGTGCGGAGAACCGCAGCACCTGGTGAAGGAATTGGCCGACCAGGCCGATAATTTTACCGATATCGAGATCATCCGCCTCCAGAGCCTGGAGACGGCCCCGCTCAGCCTGCTGGCCAGCGACTCTCCTTCCCACAGTTTCAATATCCGTTCTTTTTACTCCGGTTCCACCATGCCGGAAGCCATCGCAAAGACGAGGCGTTTTTCCATCCCGATAAACCTCTCCGCGGTTCCCCACCTTTTCCAGACGCGCCAGGTGCCAATCCATGTGGCGCTCGTGCAGGTCACCCCTCCGGATGATTTCGGGTGGATGAGCCTCGGGGTATCGGTCGATATAACGCTGGCGGCGGCATTGTCCGCCGATCGGGTCATAGCGCAGGTGAACCCCAGGATGCCGCGCGTGCTCGGACACAGCTTTCTCCATGTGAACGACGTGGATATGATTGTCGAGCATGAGGAAGAGCTTATCACGATTCCCGACTCCCCGAAGGAGGATATCGCCCGGGCCATCGCCCGGCACGTATCCAATCTGATCGAGGACGATTCGACCATCCAGCTCGGCATTGGAGAACTGCCCCAGGCGGCGGTCGAGGCTCTGGCGGAAAAACGGGACCTCGGGATCCACACTCAGGTCCTCACGGAAGGAACGATGGAGCTTGTCTCGCGGGGCGTCGTGACCAACCGGAAGAAGGGAGTGAACGAGGGGAAGGTGGTGGCCAGCCACGCGATCGGCTCCCGCAATCTCTACGATTTTCTGCACGACAACCCGTCCATCGAGTTTCACCCGTCGGATTACGTGAACAACCCTTCGCTCATAGCCTCACACCACAAGATGATTTCCCTGAACATGGCCTCGTATATGGACCTGACCGGTCAGGTGGCTGTCGACGCCAGGCCCGAGAATTACTTTTCGGGAGTGACGGGCATGCTCGACTTCATACGGGGCGCGGCAATGTCCCCGAGAGGCAAATCCATTCTCATAATCCGGTCCACGACGCGCAACGGGAAAATGAGCCGAATCGTGCCGATGCTTGACCGCAATATGGCCGTAGTTGTACCGAGAAGCGACGTTTATTATGTCGTCAGCGAGTTCGGCGTGGTAAACCTTTTCGGCAAGAGTCTCGAAGACCGGGCCATCGCGATGATAAGCCTTGCGCATCCCGATTTCCGGGACCAGCTCTTCTTCGAAGCACAGAAGCAGGGCCTTATCGGCAGCGGCCGCAGCCTTAAGCAGGCAATCCACGCGGTCTACCCCATAAAGGTGGAGGAACGGGTCAGAATTGACAGCATCGATGTGATGATCCGGCCCATAAAGCCGGTCGACGAGCGCCGCCTCCAGGAGCATTTCTATAATCTGGACAAAAACGACATCGTCTCGCGGTTCTTCCACAAGAAGACGACCTTCGTTCGAGACGACGTGGCGATGATGTACCAGATCGACTACGTCAAGGAGATGACCGTTGTCGCCGTTATCGGGGAATTCGGTTTCGGCAGGGTCATAGCTGTCGGCGGATACATTCTGGACCCGGAGAAAAACATGGCGGAAGTGGCTTTCTCCGTATCCAAGGACTGGCAGAGAAAGGGACTCTCCCGAAAAATCCTCCTAAAGCTCGCGGATGTCGCCCGGGAAAACGGCATATCGGGACTCATGGCCTACACCTCCTTCAACAACAGGTCCATGATCGGACTTTTCAACTCCCTGCCCTATGCCGTAAACACGCAGTATGAAGAGGACATGCTCGTGATGGAGTGCCGGTTCGACAGCCCCCGCCCCCCCGCTTCTTGAGTACGGGTATGAGGTGCATGCATATAACGGAGTTTTTATGGAATGAGAATTTTTTCATATTGACAATAAGAGACCTCGTTGCTATTCCAGGAGTTACGCGGTTTAAAACCTGCTTGCAAGCTAGTACCTGTTTTTCAAATTCTCTGCTGCGCAAATCGAAATAATCTTCGAGGTTTTCACGTCTCTTCCGGCTGCAATCATCCCTACCGCAAGGCGGCGGAACGGTTTCGCATTTCTAAACCCCAAAGCCATAGGAGGTCGCGATGGCCAACGTATTTCCCGTCCCTGAAAGCTGGGCAAAAAAAGCGCACTGCAACAACGAACAGTACCTTAAGATGTACGAGCAATCGGTCAAGGATCCGGAAGGGTTCTGGGGTGAGGTCGCCAAGCGGATCGATTGGTTCGAACCTTTCACGAAGGTGAAGGCAGGTTCTTTCGACGGTGACATCCGCATCAAATGGTTCGTCGACGGCAAGCTCAACGTCTCCTACAACTGTCTGGACCGCCATCTTGCCACCCGAGGCGACCAGACGGCAATCATCTGGGAGGGTGACGATCCCTCCGTAAGCCAGAATATCACCTACCGCCAACTCCATGAGAAGGTCTGCAAGTTCGCAAATGTTCTCAAATCCTTCGGCCTGAAGAAGGGCGACCGGGTAACCATCTACCTTCCGATGATTCCGGAGCTTGCGGTGGCCATGCTCGCCTGCACGCGCATCGGTGTGGTCCATTCGATCGTGTTCGCCGGATTCTCTCCCGAATCCCTTGCGAGCCGGATCCAGGACAGCGGCGGACACATCGTCATCACCGCAGACGAAGGTCTGCGCGGCGGCAAGCCCGTCCCTCTCAAGGAGAACACGGACGAAGCCGTCAAAAAGTGTCCCCAGGTCGATAAGGTCATCGTCTTCAAGCACACGGGCGGCAAGGTCAATATGACCCCGGGCCGCGACCTTGACTGGAACGAACTGATGAGCAAGGCTTCCGTGGATTGTCCTCCCGAGCACATGGACGCGGAAGATCCCCTCTACATGCTCTACACCTCCGGGTCGACCGGAAAGCCCAAGGGCGTTCTCCACACCACGGGCGGCTATCTCGTGTACACGGCTTTTTCGCATCAATACGTTTTCGACTACCATGACGGCGACGTCTACTGGTGCACCGCCGACATCGGGTGGGTGACCGGACACAGCTACATCGTTTATGGTCCCCTGGCCAACGGCGCCATTACGGTGATGTTCGAGGGGATTCCCAACTACCCCAACTGGTCGCGTTTCTGGGACGTGTGCGACAAGCACCAGGTGAACATCTTCTATACGGCCCCGACCGCAATCCGCGCGATCATGCGTCAGGGGGAAGCTCCCGTCAAGAAGGCCTCCCGGAAGTCAATCCGCCTTCTCGGCACGGTCGGCGAACCGATCAACCCCGAGGTCTGGCTGTGGTACTACAATGTGGTCGGCGACGGACGCTGCCCGATCGTCGATACCTGGTGGCAGACCGAAACCGGCGGCATCCTGATCACTCCGCTTCCCGGCGCCACGGCTCTCAAGCCCGGGTCGGCGACAAGACCCTTTTTCGGCGTGCAACCCGCCATCATCACTCCGGAAGGCAACACTCTCCAGGGAGCGGGTTCGGGGTATCTCGTAATGAAGGATTCCTGGCCGGCGATGCTGCGCACCGTGTACGGCGATCACGAACGGTTCAAGCAAACGTATTTTTCGAACTATCCGGGACTCTACTTCACCGGTGACGGCGCAAAGCGCGACGAAGACGGCTACTACTGGATCACGGGCCGCGTCGATGACGTCATCAACGTCTCCGGACACCGTCTCGGAACGGCCGAGGTCGAGAGCGCTCTCGTCGCCCATTCGGCCGTCGCGGAAGCAGCGGTCGTCGGCTTCCCTCATGAAATCAAGGGACAGGGCATTTACGCCTACGTCACTCTCAAGGCTGACAAGGCTCCCAGCGATGCTCTCAGGGATGAACTCGTGAAGTGGGTCCGCAAGGAAATCGGCCCGATCGCAACGCCCGACTACATCCAGTGGGCGCCCGGACTTCCCAAGACCAGATCCGGAAAGATCATGCGCCGCATTCTTCGGAAAATCGCCGCAAACGAAATCGCGGATCTCGGCGATACTTCGACGCTGGCCGAACCCGCGGTCGTGGAAGACCTCATCAAAAACCGTCTTCATGCCGTAGCGGCACCTGCAATGGCTTAAGAGACAATTTCGCCGGCCTGCCCGGGAGGACATCGGCTCTCCCTGATGTACCGGCAAAAAAACCCGGACGGGCGCTCATAGCGGGCGCCCGTTTCTTTTGGCCTTTGACATTGCCCCGCTCAAAATACATATTGCGCAAATGCGCTTCCTTCCCTTCCGACCGGCGAGGCGGGGCGCATCGATGCGACCGAACGTGTTTGCCCCATGGCTCTCCCTATAGCACCGGGAGCCCCCTTACCCGGTATCCACGAAAGAGGAGCAGAAAATGCCCGTGAGCCCCCTTGCAGGAAAACCCGCTCAGCCGTCCATGCTCGTCGACATTCCGAAACTCGTAACCGCGTACTACACGCATCGTCCCGATCCGTCCGAAAAGAGCCATCTGGTCGAGTTCGGCACATCGGGACACCGGGGCTCCTCCTTCAGGAACAGCTTCAACGAGGACCATATTCTGGCCATCACCCAGGCCATCTGCGA
>JAJFVB010000122.1 GCA_021372055.1 Desulfobacteraceae bacterium
ACAGCAAGAGGTTACCTCTTTCAGGGTAACACCTCTTGATCAGCTCTGTATGTTCTTCGATTGGAATCCGTTTGACCTCGCTGAAATCAATAGTCCCAGAATGAATGTCAGTGACCCGAAGGAACGCCACTCCATTCTCGACGTACGTCGGAGTGAGGTGTGTGCCATCAACTATCTGTCGAGCGATGTACTTTAGTTTTTTTGCAGTCCAATGTTCAGGTATTTCGCTTAGCCATTCACTACCGGAATTCTTGTAGAGCAGATATGATTTCCACTTCATCCCGCCACCTCCACCCGCAACCCGGCAACCCTGGCTTCCAGCCACCGCAGTACAGCCTCCTTTCCAAGCTTTATTCGGGAGTGCTCACGCCCTGGCCTGCTCTTCTTCATCGTCGATTGACTCCAGCTCGTCTTTTGTGTTGCATCCAAGCCAGTCAAGCCGTTTTGTGTTGCACGAATCCGCATCCACGCAACACAAACGGAATCGGGTGGAATACATGCAACTCAAACGTCTTCCGTAATTCTGAGCAACTCGGGAAATACCAGGATGGCAGCTCTACGCCCCTTTCCTTCCCGCAGGGGAATGATGATTTTCGCCTTCCTGAGAGCGTTCAAGATTCGAAATGCGGAGTCCCGAGGGATTCCAGAAAGCTTTATGAAGTCGGTCGTATTGAAGATTGGCTGTTTGAACATCGCATCAATGACGTTGATGGCATATTGAGAACGGGTGATTTCCGGGATGGGTTGTTTCATCCGTTGGTATAAGTCCTGAATAGCCTTAGCTTTTTGACTATTCTGCCCGGCTTGCTCGATAATCGCCGAAAGGAAAAAGCGTATCCAGCCGTTCCAGTCGTCCACGCTTGAAATGGCGCCAAGCCGTTGGTAGTAGATAACCCGGTTCTTCTCCAGATAGCCACTAAGATAAAACATGGGACTTGAAAGAATGCCCTTGAAGTAAAGGAAAACGGGTATCAACAACCGCCCGATTCTGCCGTTCCCATCAAGAAATGGATGGATAAGTTCAAACTGGGCCTTAAGCACAGCTAACTGCACAAGAGGATCTTTCTCATCGAAATGAATGTATTTTTCCCAATTTGAAATGGCTGGCCATACAGCCTCCGGGGTTGGCGGAACAAAGGTGGCCTGTTCAATGGATGTTCCCAACGCTCCGATGAAATTCTGTATGCGTCGAAATTCGCCTGGTGCTTTGTTCTTGCCTCGTACGCTTTCAAGCAAAATGCGATGAAGGTCTCGGACAAGATTGATGCACAACGGTCTCGTTTTCATCGCACTGACCGCTATGCTCATCGCTTTTCGATAATTGATGATTTCCTTAATATCCGCTTCCCTTTCAGGAGCTATCCTCTCCTTGAAGTCGGCTTCAAACTCGAGGACTTCCTCAAGGGTTGCCAAGGTGCCTTCGATTCTGGACGACAGGACGGCCTCTTGGGTGGTGAGAGGTGAAAGGAGGACGGCAGGGTTCACGATACTTTGCAGGATTCCGTCGTATCTCGCAAGAGCCGCATTAGCTTTTCCAATCAGGGAGATATGTTCTTCCCAACGAATTGAAGCGAGAGGAAGCTCTCTGGGGACGTAGGGGTTCATTCGGTCACCTCCGCCAGTAGCCCGGCAATTTCGCTTTCAATCTGCCGCAGGTCGGCTTCGATTTCCTCAAGGGGACGGGGCGGGGTGTACTTGTAGAAATAACGGTTGAAGTTGATCTCATAGCCCACCTTGGTCTTCGGCTCGTCCACCCAAGCATCGGGAACATGGGGGAGGACTTCCCGCTCCATGTACCCTCGAATGTCCTCTTTCAGAGGTACGTTCTCATAGTCCCGCAGTTCAGGATCGGGCTCGGGATTGCCGTTTGCATCGGCGCAGATGTCGGCGGTTTCGTCACGCTCGGAAAGTGCTGTAATTATGACCTTGAACAGCGGAGCGGGAATTTTCATCGCGGAACGTTTGAAGGCATTCCGAACCTTCGAGGTAAAGGCAGTACGGTCCTTAATTAGACCGATGCTTTCCAGCGGCAGCAACACCTCGATAATAAGCTTCTGAAACACCCTGCCCTCGGCGATTTCGGCTTCCGCCCCGGCGGTGTCCTTACGTTTCTTGCTCGATGCAAGGGCCTGGAATGGTCCGCACTCCTGAAGCCTGGCGAGACGTTCCGGGGTCACCGAGAAGTTAAGCCGTAGAGGACGCTCGACCGTGATCCGGCGATATCCGAAGTCTTCATTATCGAAAATCCTGACGTTTTCCCCTTCCTCGAACTCGCCATAAAGCCGGGTTATCTCAGATATGTGGTCGGGATTCCCGTTGCCGCCGCTCCCGATTTCATTGCGCTTGTTCCCGAGGCTTTTGCGCATTTTGACGTAATATTCCACAGCATTGATAAGCTGCACCTTGCCTCGGCGTTGCGGTTGCTTGCGGTTGGTGACGATCCAGAAGTAAGTGCTAATGCCTGTGTTGTAAAAGAGCTGATCGGGAAGGGCCACAATCGCTTCCAGCCAGTCGTTTTCAATTATCCACTGGCGGATGTTGCTCTCCCCAGATCCGGCCGCGCCGGTAAAGAGTGGCGAGCCGTTGAAGACGATGGCAAGGCGGGTGCCGCCTCCTTTCCGGTCGCGCATCTTGCTTATCATGTGCTGGAGAAACAGGAGCGAACCGTCATTTATGCGCGGAAGACCTGCCCCGAACCGCCCTCCATACCCTTGCTCCAGATGCTCTTTGCGGACTGCATCCTCCTCCGGTTTCCATTCAACCCCGAATGGAGGGTTTGCCAGCATGTAGTCGAACTTTTTCCCGGCTAAAAAATCCTGGGTGAAACTGTTACCCATGCGGATGTTATCGAGGCTCTGCCCCTTTATCATCATGTCGGAACCGCAGATGGCGAAAGCCTGGCTGTTATAGTCCTGGCCAAAGAGTTCCAGGCGGGCATCAGGGTTCAGTTCTCGAAGGTAATCTTCCGATACGGAAAGCATGCCGCCTGTTCCGCATGCAGGGTCATAGAGGCTCTTTACGATTCCCTTGGTGGTGAGTACATCGCTGTCGGGCGCGAAGAGCAGGTTGACCATCAGGCGGATGACCTCGCGCGGGGTGAAGTGGTCGCCCGCCTCCTCGTTGCTGGCTTCATTGAATCGCCGAATGAGTTCCTCGAATATGTAGCCCATTTCCACGTTTGAAACCGTGTCCGGGTGCAGCTCAATCTCGCAGAACTTTGAGACCACCAGGAAAAGCCGGTTGTGGGTTTCGAGCTTGGCAATCTGGTCCTCAAAACCGAAGTGCTCGATGATTTCACGGGCGCGACTGGAAAAGTTCTTAATGTAACGGATCAGGTTGGCGGCGATGTTGTCCGGGTCGCCTTTGAGCTTCTTGAAGGTAAACGGGCTGGTATTGTGGAAAGACTGACCGGCCACGCGGTCAAGCAGCGGCTCGATGTTCTTGATTTTGCCCTGGTACTTCTCAAGCTGACTAAGGACCTTTTCTTTGGTCGGTTCGAGTACGCAATCCAGGCGGCGCAGGACCGTCAATGGAAGCATTACGTCCTTGTATTGGTTGGGCCGGTATGGACCGCGCAGCAGGTCGGCGACTGACCAGATGAAATTGACCTTCTCGCCAAAGTTGTTCATGTGCTCATTGCTCCTGGCTTGTGTCCGCTGGCCGGGACGGGGCGATGTATTGATCGAATTGGGTATCCTGGAGAGAACCACAGGTGAGTGAAGGAATCAAGACCTAAACAGGGAGGAACCACACTTGGCGGATCGGGTAATATCAGGCACAGGCGCATTCCCTGCTGGTATGGCATTCCACACGGTAGGCTATTCCATGGTTACGGCGAAATGTATGTCCACTGATAACTGTCGAGGATTGGTCAAACAAGGAAATAGTCGCAACTCTCGCTGTTTCAGATCCTGCAGGTCAAAACCAGGGTGCGATGTACTTCCTCCATGCGAAGTCAATCACGTACCAGACCAAACCTATGACGCCCAGACCGTAGGAACAAAGAGCAATGAGTTTTATGATCCGTTCCATTCTTTTCTCCGCAGCAGCTATGAACCGATAGCCCATCTATCCACGGAAATTTCATTGGGTAAGCCAAGTCGACAAGCAGCATGAAAGCCTTTCCGAAAGAGTTTAAGGAGCTCAGGCGACCGTTTCTCTCCAAATCGTCCAAACGTAGGGAGACCACTTGAGAAATCAAATGGTTCACCTATCACTGCCGCATCGGTCATAAACTCCATAATCCCGAGGATACCCTCCTCGGATTTGATATCGGAGCGGGAACCTCCAACCCAGATAATCCGATCTCCCGCCCTGACACGCCAAATATTGGGACCGTCGACGGGTTCGGTTGGCTCGTAACCAGCGTCGAGCTTTCTTTTCATCCAACGAGCGGCGGAATTGGAAGTCTCAAAAGGGTGAAGCTCGAACCAGTCAGGCAAGTCATCGTGACGGTCTGTAATGGTTGCAAAATCGCCGTTCTTCAACTCCCAAATGTCGGCAATACCGAACTGATCGTCTGCATCGCGCGACCGAAAAGCCGCCAAACCCTTGAATGCAACCCAAAGGAGATAATCTCCACTCCGAAAGGACCACCGGATGGTGGTATTCGACCGAAAACGAGAGTGATTCATAGATCCGCCTTCCTATCAGAGTTAGCGCTGGATGTGATCCACCATTCGAATGACCTTTCCGGAAGCACACTCCTGGAACATTTGCATGACGGCCTCTAGCTTGGTATCCGGCAGCAGGTGGGCGTATCGCATCGTCATTTCGATCTTTTCGTGCCCCATGAGTTCCTTGATAACGTATAGAGAAGTTCCCTGTTGGGCCAACCATGACCCGAAGGTGTGGCGTAGCGTATGGAAGACGACTTCCTGGGCTTGATCAGTGATGCCCTCGTTAAATTTGAGCTTGTGAACTGCACGGCGGAATGCGGCCGAAATTTGGGCGATCTTGCCCCCTTTCGTGGACTTAAATACAAGCTCGTCCGGCTTCCCATTATTGCGAGCCAGCAGAGCCCCGTTAACGTCCGGGGTCATAAACACGACACGACTTCTACCGTTCTTTCCCCCCTTGATATGGATACGATTATTGAAGAAATCGATATGCTGCCACTCCAGCGATACGATTTCGCTGAACCGTGCGCCCGTTCGGAGCGCGATAAGGGCTATGTCGTGTGTTTGCAGACTCCGTTCCTTCAATTCACGTAACAGGGAATCGGCTTCAGGAGGGGACAGGAAACGTGTCCTCTCATTGTCGATGCGGTTTGGGACCAGCCTTTCTTTTAGGGACTTTGGGATATTGCCTTTGGCTATGGGGTTTTTCCCAATGAAGTAGCCCATGGCGATAGAATGATTAAAAATCTGCCGGATCAGGACCATGCAGTGCCGTATCGTGGCTTCCGAGAGGGTCTTGGAAGGCCCCCTCTCAGGTTGTCCCTTGTGAGTACGTCGTTTGGGGTATGTTTTTTTCTCCGTAAAGGAAGCTGACTTTGCAACAAGTTCTTCCTTAAAACCAGAGAGCACGGCGACATCAATATCACGAGCCCGCAAGTGCCCCAAGGCTGGGCTAATATGAACCCTGCAACGGCTCTCGTCCATTCGCTGGGATTTCTTGTTACTCTTCACCCATTTGACATAGGACTCGATCAGGTCGCCGAAGGAGACGTTTTCGAGCTTTTCTCTCTCAGTGGCTAACCTCTCCTCCTCCTGTTTGGCCAATTCCACCTTCCGCTCTCTGTCCCGGATCGTGCGTTTTTCCTTCGAGCTTACCGGGCCATCACCCGTTCTCGCGTTGATCTTAAACTCCAGTAGCTTGGCCTGAGCTTTTGCGAGGTTCCATCCTTCAGTCGACCACCCAAGGCCTTCCTGGATGTAGGAGCCATCGCGCCGGAAGTAAATTACCCAATAACGGTCAGGTCTTCCTGAAGACTTCCTGGTTGGATGCTCCCGATATCGCACTCCAGGAGCAGCCTTTGTCCACTGAGACATCCGTAAATCCTTTTCCTATAAGGGGTTTTGCTGATATAGTTGTACAACTATAGTACAACTTTTGGGGGGTAGTCAAAGGAAATTCCGAGAAAATGCGAGAATGAAAAATTTGCTAAAGCGTTGAATTTATTAATACGAGTAAAAGGAGAGAAAACGTAAGACGTTGATTGTGTGGACTGAAAATCCTCGTGTCCTCAGTTCGATTCTGAGCCTCGCCACCAGAAAATCAAAGGGCTACGGCTAATTGGCTGTAGCCCTTTTGCTTTTATGGAATTCGGGGATTGCGACCGGATTTGTAACCGTCCGGCAGGAAAGATATTCGTGCTGCTTCTGCGCGGCGAGTTTCAGATCGCGGTCATCGGCATAAGTTGTCCCCGGCGTTTTGAGAAAAGTGTGGTATGTAGGATTTCTGGAAAACGCAAGTCCTCCGGATTGCCCGAGACCTTGAATAATGTCAGGAATGTTTTCCCTCTTTTTATGTGATATTTCTATTCCACTATGACGAAATGTTGCATTGGCGCAACAAACGGTGCAGACCTGCGACCGTTGAGCGGCATTATTTGATTTCCAACCCCAATCTGCCGGTTACATTGGATTCAGCTTCCTTCCCAGCTTCTAAGCCATAAGAAGCCCTGCCATCCCGGAACCTCCGCCATTTTCCAGGGCGATTGCCGGGAAAATGGTCGTTGCAGTATTGCGACATCAGCGCCGCTTGGTCCGGGGAGGCTTCCCCATGGGAAGACGATCGGAAAGGGTCCGCACCCCTTGCGCGGCATCAAGCATTTCTTCGTAATAACAGCTTATTTTGGATACCGTCGTCTAACGGCTCCGGGCATCTCCCTCCGGTTCACCCTCGTCTTCAGCCTTCCGGACAACTTCCCGCGTGCTTCCGATGTTGGCATCCGGATTGCTTAACACCATGTGCCCTTGGCGTTGAACCTCCCCGCACGTTCGAATGAAGCGGTTGACGGTTCAGGCCGGTGGGTTGGCACAGCACGGTTGCGCATTGCAGCAGACTCTGCGCAAAAAGGGGGGGGCGGTGGCTCGTTCCGGAATCCAAACAGCCGGAATGGGTCGCCGCTTTCATCGACGACCATCAGTTCCGCCGGGCGGGGGGAATGCTGCTTGAAGCGGGCTGGGGCCATTTTTGGGGCGAGAGCTCTCGCCGCAGTTTGACAGCACAATACATCATAAGGGAGAACTTGTATGGCCAAATTGTCTGTCGCAATCCTGGGGTCGGGGAACATCGGCACGGACCTCATGTATAAACTACGCCGAAGCGAGATGCTCGAACTGGTGCTCGTCGCCGGCATCGACCCGGCCTCGGACGGCCTTGCGCGCGCGCGGGGGCTCGGCTATGAAACCTGCACGGACGGTATCGAAGGTGTTCTCAGCAACGGGAAAGCCAAGCTGGTATTTGATGCGACTTCGGCTCGGGCTCACCTCGCCCATGCCCCGCGGCTCAAGGCGGCCGGCATGATCGCCGTCGACCTGACCCCCGCGGCGGTAGGCCCGGGTGTAATCCCCGTCGTGAACGGCAAGCAGCATTCGACGGAGCCCAACGTTAATCTGGTTTCGTGCGGCGCCCAGGCGACCGTTCCTATCGTGGCGGCCATCGCCAAAGTTTGCCCCGTGCCGTATGCCGAAACCGTATCCACCATCGCAAGCCTCAGCGCAGGGCCGGGAACCAGGCACAATATAGACGAATTTACCCGCACCACCGCGAGGAGCGTCCGGGAGGTCGGAGGCGCCAAAACATCGAAGAGCATTATCGTCCTGAACCCCGCGGACCCTCCCATCATCATGCGCAACACCGTTTACGCCATGGTTGATCTTCCGGTGGACGAGAAGGCCATCCATGCCTCGGTTATGGCAATGGCCGCAAAGATCAAGTCTTATGTTCCCGGTTACACGGTTACCGTCGAACCGTTCCTGGACGGCGACCATATCACGACCTGCATCGAAGTCACCGGCCGTGGCGACTATCTGGCGAAATATGCCGGAAATCTGGACATTATCACTTCCGCCGCTGTGCACGTAGCCGAGCGCTACGCGGAGACACTCTCGAAGGAAAGGATTGCAATCAATGGCTAAGCTTACCGTTGTGGATGTTACACTTCGAGATGGAAATCACACCGTCCGTCAGCAGTTCACGCCTGCCATGATGAAGAACATAGCCGCTTCGCTGGAAGCCGCAGGCGTGGATATGATCGAAGTCGGTCACGGTGACGGCTCCGGAGGAAGTTCCATTCATGTCGGGCGGACCGCCGCCCCCGTTAACGAGTTGATCAAGGCGGTCGTGTCGTCGGTGAAAAAGGCCAAGGTTGCGCTCTTCCTTATCCCCGGATTCGGAACCACGGATGACCTGCAGGCCGCCCACGACCTCGGAGTCTCGGTTGCCCGAGTCGCCTGCCACTGCACCGAGGCCGACATCACCGAGCAGCACATTCAACTCGCAAGAAAACTCGATATGCTTGCGGTCGGCTACCTGATTTCGTTTGGTATGGCTTCCCCAAAGCGGATCGGGGAAGAAGCGAAGAAAATGGAGTCCTACGGCGCGAACTATATCAACCTCGCCGACTCCCAGGGCTACCTCGTTCCCAGCCAGATCAAGGAATACGTCCATGCGGTGCAGGATGCGGTGAGCATTCCGGTCGGATTCCATGCGCACAACAACCTCGGGCTGGCAATCGGCAATTCGCTTGCGGCAGTCGAGGCGGGAGCCGCCTATATCGACGGAAGTCTTAAGGGCTTCGGCGGCGGCGCCGGCAACGCACAAACCGAAACGCTCGTTGCCGCTCTGAAGCGCGGGGGATTTCCCTGTGAAGTCGACCTGTTCGGGATCCTGGACGCTGCCGCGACCGTGACGGAAGAGCTGAGCAAGTCCCCGAAGCTGGCCAAGACCCCGATGCCGCTCGTGGACAACGATTCGATCCTGATGGGCTATGCCTGCGTTTACGGCGGATACGTTCTGCCGATCAAGCGCGCCGCCATGGAATACGGCTGCGATCCCCGCAAGCTGGTGCTCCGCCTTGGCGAACGCAAAGTCGTTGCCACACAGGAAGACGTTGTTATCGAAGAGGCGCGCCGCCTTGCCGGCAAGGCGTAGGCAAGCGCTTTTCGTCTACTGTAATAAAAAAAAGCGGGGGAAGCTTCCCTCGCTTTTTTTTGTCCGGATATCGTTAATACCAAAGAGAGGGGGAATCATTCCCCCGCACCCCCGCAAGTATCGGCCACACGCGCAATCGCGTGTGGCCGTAGCGCCAAAATGAGCCGCGTAGCGGCGCGGGGGGCGCAGCTCCCCGCGTTTTTCAAAAGCGTTCTTTGGCAACTATAACGCCTCGCCGCCGCGGTGCGATCAGGCGAAAAGACCCTTGATGTTCCTGTGGAGCTCCCGGGTTTTCTCCATGCGGGCGCGGTCGCGATCTTTTCCGATTTCGTCCAGCTCGAGCCGAAGTGCCGTGAGCGATGGGTCGGAGTGCGGTTTTCCCGCCCTGTGTGCGTCGATCAACGCGCGGTAGATGGCTATCATCCTTCCGATCAGGCCGGTGGAATACTCCCTTCCCTGGACCTTGAGCGTGCTGAGGCCGATGTCCATGTAATCCCAGAGTTCCCTGCCGTTCACGACGAAAGCCACGTTGGGCCGCGCCCGGATGCGGGAATTGATGGATTCTATTTCAGAAGAGCTCACCTTGCGTTGCGAGAGCACCTTGCGGCGCTGTTCGTCGGTAAGCAGGCACAACCTAAAGCAGCTTCCGCTCCTGTCGGGCCAACCCTCGTATTCGATGATTTCGTTTCCGTCTTCGTCGTGGTGGATGTGCTTTATGTAGCTGTCGCTTATCAGTTCGTGAAAAACGCAGTTGCCGACTCCTCCGACGCAGCGGTTGCCGTGGACCAGCACTTCCGTTCCCAACCCGAGACTTTCGGCTTCATCCTTGAATTTACGCAGCTTTTCGGCCGTGTCTATTTCCGTGCTCGCAACGACCTGGGATGCGCCGGCTTCAAGGTATTCCCGCATCTCCGATCTGTTGCGGATGTTGCACCCGACGCTCGCGTGGATTGTGAGTCCGGGGTAATTCTCGCGCACAAGCTGCATGACACCCGGAGTCTTCACGATGACTCCCTCGGCACCCCAGGATGCATACTTTCCGATCTTCGACAGGAGGAGCATCCATTTGTCCGGAGGGACATCGGTGTTTACGGCGACCCGCACTTTGCCTCCGAATCCCGAGGCAATTTCGATCGCCTCGCGCACCTGCGAGTCTTCGAGCTCCCAGACGCACCTGCGGCGGCTGAAACCTTTCGATCCCACGTAAACGGCTTCGGCACCCTCGGCGAAGACTCTTTCAACCATTTCGAGACTGCCACCGGGGGCAAGTAGTTCGTTCATCTCCAGTTCCTCCCAGGTTTGGCGAAGCGGACGGAGCGCATCGCTGCTGCACGCCTTTTCTGCGCTAATACTAACACTTTGCCGCATCCGGTCAAAGGCTCTTTCGTGCAAAAAAGAACACGGTTCGCGTGAGCATTGCGCAATGTCCTTAACACTTTCCCAGCATCTGCCGAAACTACTTTATACGCATTTGCGTTCAAGAATGTGCCGAAGAACGCTTCTGAAAAGCGCGGGGAGCAGCTGTGCCCCCCACGCCGCTACGCGGCTCATTTGGGCGCTACGGGGGGCGGGGGAATCATTCCCCCGCTCTTTTGTGTCCTGACGGGATGCCGGCGAGGGGGATGCCGCGTGGAATCACCATTCATCATTTGTCCCAAGTGCGGGTTCGAGCAACCGGGCGGAACCGAATGCGCCCGATGCGGGGTTATTTTCGCCAAGGTCCGGGAAACGGTTCACGCTTCTCCCGACGAAGACGGGCCCACGCAGTCGATTTGGAGCCAGGACGCGGGAACGCGGCGAAAGTTTTGGACCCTTGTGGCCCTGCTCCTGCTGCTGGCGGCTGTGCTGGGCCATGGGCTGCTGACAAGGGAGATCCGGTACCCGCCGGGAATTCTCATATCCTCCGAGCCGCAGCAAAGGATCATCAAAAATCCCGTTGCCTGGCGCAAGGAAGACCGGCTTGTAATCCCGCTTGCCAGGTTTTCACTCCAGGCGCGGGTCCTGTCCAGGGAGACATACCGTTCGGAGCCGATCGGCGATCTTTCCCCTATCGATCTGGCGCTGGGCTGGGGGCCGATGTCGGACCAGGCCGTGTTGGACAGGCTCGAGATCGCGCAGGGAAATCGCTGCTTTTATGTGATGCCCCAGGGGCCGCCCCCTCTGCCGATGGAGGTGCTTCTCGCGAACAGCTCCAATATGCACATGCTGCCCTCCAATGCCGAAGTGAGCAAGAGCCTGGATTCGCTGCGCGTCGGGGAACTCGTCGAAATGAGGGGCTTCCTTGTCGGGATTCAGGAGAACGGGCAATGGACCTGGGTGAGTTCTCTCAAAAGAAACGACACGGGCAACGGGGCATGCGAAATCTTTTGGGTCGAGCATGTGTCAAAGCTCACCAAGGGGTGAAAACTAAAGAATCCGCTGTAGCGGGTCCCCCACCGGGAGAAGCCGGCTCTTTGTGATGCCGTTGCATCTCCGATTCCCGTGCGGTTTTTCTTCGCTTCGGGGCCGATAAATTGTCCAGCGCCTCAGGTGAAATTTCCCTGTCTTTTTGGTAGAATTACCGCTAATAGGTTGACTGGCGAGTGAGCTCGCCTGCGGTGCCGGCTGCGGCTTGGCTTAATATTACAATAGCATTGCGGATCATGGCTGACATTATCGAACTGGGGGAACAACCGGGTGGGCCCGGCCAAGTGCCGGGGGCCGAGCAATTTTTCGACTTGGATTCATTCCGGTCGCGAATGGAGAAACAGCTTCGTTTTGCGAACGGGGATCATTCCCTTTTTTTCGAGGCCCTCGACTATGCCCAGCAGCTTCATACGGGGCAGCGCAGGAAATCCGGCGCTCCCTATATCAGCCACCCGTGCGCCGTTGCCGAGATTTTGGCCCGGGAAATGGGTTTCCGTGACCCGATCCTCCTTGCCGGTGCGCTCTTGCACGACGTGGTCGAGGACGTGTCCTGGGTGACGATCGAAGACCTGGAGTCGCGCTTCGGGTCTCAGGTCGCAGAACTCGTCGACGGCTGCACCAAACTGGCGCGATATCATCTGGACCGCGCCGCGCTGAAGGACCTGACGCACAGCAAGATTTTCATCAGCGCAAGCCGCAGACTCGGCGTTCTGATTATCAAATTGGCCGATCGGTTGCATAATCTCCGGACGCTTCATTTTCTTCCCCTCACCAAACGTCAGCGCATAGCCCATGAAACCGTCGAAATCTATGCCCCGATAGCCGCACGGCTGAACCTTTATCCCGTAAAACGCGAGCTCTACCATCTGGCCCTTTCCTACCTGTACCCGAAGAAGAGCAAGAAAATTCTGCATGTGATGCGCGATATCCGCAACTCGCCCGATGTCGCGGGAATCGAATCGGCTCTGGTGAAACTGCTGGCCGATGCCGGAATCGAGGCGGAGGTCCGTACCCGTCCCAAGGGCCTGGGGAGCTACTACGATCCTCTCAAGCGCACGCTCGATCACCTCTATCCGGAGAACTACGTTGATTTCGCAATCATATTGAAGACGAGAAATCTCACCACGTGCTACACCGTCCTGGGGCTGGTAAACAATTCCTTTCCCGCCGTTCCCAAGAGCCTGCGGGACTTCATCGCAAGCCCGAAGGCGAATGGATACCGCAGTCTTCACACCAGGATCCATCTCCACAACAACAACTACCTTATCAAGATCCGAAACGAGGAAATGGAGGAGTGGGCCAACGGAGGGATTCTGAGGGCATGGGACGCGGAGGGGCTGAGCGACGAGCACTGGCATGAAATCAGCCAGCTGTTGCGCGACATCGGCGAGTACGGAGGTGCGGCCGCCCAGCGCAAGGCCCTGATAAGGCTCTCAGAAACAGAGGAAATATATACCTTCAGCCCTCGAGGAGACATCTATTACCTTCCCAAGGGCAGCATCGTTCTCGATTTCGCCTACCGCATCCACTCCGAACTGGGCGACTATTGCGAAGGAGCCCTGGTCGGGGGAATGTGGTCGCCCATCACGAGGCAACTCAAAGACGGCGATTCGGTG
>JAJFVB010000129.1 GCA_021372055.1 Desulfobacteraceae bacterium
GGAGATGAAGACGAATCGACCAACAAATGGCACCTCAATGCTGAAGTTTTCATCTTTTGACCGTCGCGGACTGCTTTTTGGCGGTATTTGGCCGCATCTGTGCCCGTACTGCTTCGAGTTCCCGGATTGTGACTTCATCGCCCGGAAAGAGAGTCAGTGCCGTAATATAATAATTCCGGGCGCTTACAAGATCTCCGAGATTCTTATAGCCATGAGCGATCTGCCGGATGGGGTGGGCATTTTTCGGATTCAGCCGCCTGGCGGCTTCCCATGCCTGAATGGCCGACGCATAATTCCCGATGGCCTCAAAAAGGCGGCCCCGCATGATAAAGTGGCCTTCCATGGGCGTCGGGGAGTGTTTTATCGCCTGCCCGACGGCATCCAGGGCCGCCATGTATCGTTTCTGCTCTTCGAGCGAACGCGCGAAGAGATAATGGAGTTCGGCATCCCTGGGAGCCAGCATGATTGCGCGATGGCTTTCCAGTTCCGCCCGGTCCCAGTCTTGCTTTCTCATTGCTATTTCAGCAAGATACCGATGCGGGGCGGCTGATTCCCGTTTTTCGAGAGCCAGCTTGAAGCATTCGGCGGCATATTCCAGGTCGCCGGAGATGTCGAGTGCGACTTTGCCGCGAATGATCGGCAAAGACGCCACGACGCCTGCATCGAAGGACGATGCAGCCACGGCAATATCGAGATACATATCCGGCAGCCTGGCCCCTTGAAACGCCGGAAGAATGCTGTTCAGGGCTTGTATGCGATTTTTCGAAAGCATCATTCCCCGCAGGTATGCTTTCTTCGATTCCGGCAGTTTCCCCGCTTTCATGAGATACTGGCCGAGGTCCAGGTAAGACTGGTGGCTCACCGTGTTGCGCTGCTCGGCCCGCTCCACCAGCTGCCCGGCCCGGATCGCCGCCCTGTCCCATTCACCGGCTTCCGCCGACATATCCGCCAGGACCTTAAGGGCTGAGCAATCCGTCAGAGGATTTGCCGCGGCGCGCTCCAGTCCTTGAACAAAGCGGTCCCGCAGGACTGCGGAGAACCGTGGATGCCCTCTCAGGCCGCTCCACGCTTCCGGATGGGCAGTTGCGAGGCTCTCCACCAGCTTGTCGCTCTGCCCCTGCCCGCCACGGGTCGAAAGGTTGAAATCAATCAGGGCGTAGAGGAATTTCCCATTGCCGGGATCGGTTTGGAGGGCGCGTTCGAAGCAAGGTCCCGCCTTTTCCACCCGTTTTTCATATCCACTGAACGCGCTCAGCCACCAGCAGGTCTGAGCAAGACCGAACCAGCCGTTTCCCTCCCGCGGATTGATGCGGGCCGCCTCCGCGAAGGAATGTTCCGCCCGCCTGAGCAGGTCAAGCACGGTCTCGCCCTCTGAGGCCCTGCCTGCAAGGGCGTACATGGCCTGCCCGTGATTCACCAGGTGTTCGGCGTTTGAGCCGGACAAGAGAATGCTTTTTGTGAGAAGCAGATCCGAAGACGCGTAGTCCTTGGACTGCAGTTTTTCAAAGCCAATGGATCCGTAATAATCCGCGAGCGCTGTTTGCAATAGCAGCAGGCTTGCCCACAGGAAAAACGCCGCAATACATGCTGTGGAAAATAGCGCGGTCCCTCGTTTATTCATTCTCAATCGAAACATATAGCTCCGCCAACTCCGTTACAACCGCGGTTGCCAACCTGGCCGGGACCAGGCTGAAATGAAAGATTACGCACTGCCCGATGGCAGCGGCCCCCGGCTCCGCCAATTTTGGGAACACTTCCTCTCGGGCATTTCAATCAGCCTGCGATCCGAATTGAACTGGCGGCCCGGCTCCCACCGGCCCGCTGAAGGAATGCCCCGACATGATTCATGCCTGCTGCGTTTTGTCTTCGCTCCGAGAGTAGGTCCCGTAGCTTTGGTAGTAATAGCGTCCGTAGTATTGAGGATCCCTCTTCATGTCGAACATATTGAGCACCAGCCCGACTGTCGGCGCCTGCACGGCGTCAAGCTTCTCCTTGATGCGTACAAGATCGGACACGTCCATGCTGCCCGCTTTCAGAAGGAGGATCAAACCGTCGCAAACCGAGGCAAGGACCGCGGCATCGTTTACGGTCCCCACGGGCGGCGTATCGATGATGATCATGTCGTACTGTCTGCGGAGAAGTTCCACAAGCACCCGCATCCTGTTGCTCGCCAACAGCTCCGGGGGATTCGGAGGAGTCCTGCCGCTGGTCAGCACCCACACGTTCTCTTCGGGGATCTTGAACAAGCATTGCTGAATCTGCCCGAGCAGAAAAGGCGTCGAACGGGAGAGATCGTTTTCTATGCGCCCCATCGCGTTTGCCAGGGCGGCAGCGCTTGCGTCCTGCAAGGGGCAATTTACGGAGAGGTTCTCCTGGAAATAATACTCCGCGTTTTCACAGCGAAAGAGTTCATCGATATTTTCCTGGATGTGCAGGCGCAAAGGCCCCGCAAGCTCTTCCACACGGAGGAAGCCGAGGTGGAGAAGGATCTGCCCGAGCCTTTCCATCGTGACCTGCTGGCTCGCCAGGGCAATCTTCAACTGTTTCTCGGTTATCTTGCCGATCTGGATCAGGAACGCCCCGAGCTTTTTCTCGGCCGGGCGGTTGGACCAGTCCACATCCACAAGCTGCCCTTTTATGAAAGAGACCGAGAACCTGTTGATTCCATTCTGATAGTAGAGATTTCCCGTTCTCTCCTGCATTTCGATCAGTTTGTGAATGTCGCCGATGGTCAGTTCGCCCAGCTTGCCGCTGATGGTCTTGGTGCTGAAAGAGTCGGCCAGGATTTCCGTAAGACCCCGGCGTTCGGTCAGCCCGACAATTTTCCTCATGCTGGGTATGCGCAGGTCCGCGTCGATGACAAGCGTCTTCATGCCCATCCGGGCCATCGTCAGCCCCAGATTGAACGTGAGAGTGGACTTGCCGTCCCGGGGATTTCCGCTGGTTACCAGATAGACGCCCTTGGTCCGGTTCAGTTCGGAGAAGCGCAGATTGGTCGCGAGTTGCCTGAAGGATTCGGCAAAATGGCTGGCAAAGGGAATTTGCAGGACACTGGGAATGGAATACCCATCCTCGCTCCTATTGCTTTTGGTTTCGCTCTCCTGCAGCGGGATCTCGGAGAGGACCGGCACGTCCAGCGCCTCGGAGACCCCCTCCTTGGTGTATATGGCTCTGTCCATGTTCTCCAGGAAGACGGCCAGCCCGATGCCGAAAGTGAGTCCGAACAGAGCTCCCAGAGTGAGATAGCGAAACTTCCTGGGCTTTACGGGATGCATGGGAAGCGCCGCGGGTTCCGCCAGGCGCAGGTTCGACTTGATGATCCCATCGGTTATATTGGCCTGTTTGATCTTGGCGAGCAGCGTGTTGTAGAGCTCTTTGCTGGTACCCACGTCGCGTTCCAGAACCGCGTATTGCAGCTCTTTTCTGTTCGTGTCGATCGCGTCCTTTTGAATATCCGCTATGGCCTGCTGCAGGGAATTCTCTCTGGCCATCAGCACGGCGCGCGTTGATTCGGCATTCGTAAGGGTCTTTTGGAGCTGCTGGCTGATCTTGGCCTTGAGTTCGTTGATCTTGGAGGCCACTTTGATGATCTCGGGATGTTTCGGCCGAAAGACGCCTGCAAGCCGCTGGTGTTCCACTTCGGCGTTCATTAATTCGCTGCTGAGCCCCGAAAGAACCCCGTCGTTCAGGAAAGTCGGAACGGTTCGGACACCGCCGCCGGTTCCAGCGGAAATGAACTTCTTCAGTTCCTGAATGTTTGCCTCGACCTCCATCCGCTGGCTTTTGGCCTTGACGTAATCGCCGTTCATTTCCTTGATTTTTTGCACATTGAAGGTCTGGTTGCCCTCGATTGAGATCAGATTTTCCTGTGCTTTGAAGGCCTGAAAAGCTTTTTCCGCATCCTCGACCTTCTTATTCATCTCGTAGAGCTGCTTGGAGAGCCAGTCCAAAATCTTGCGAGAACCGGTCAGGCGCATTTCCGAGTCATAGAGGATGTAGTTTTCGGCGATTGCATCCGCTATGGAACGCGCGATTTGAGGATCGGTGTCATCGACCCGAACGAGCAACAGACGCGTGTCCCTTATCCCTTCGATGGAAACCTTCGCCGTGAGCGCGTCGACCTTTTTCAGCAGCAGGGTCTCGTCGGTCTGCGGGATTTCATGCCCGCGAAACGAGGGGAACACCGCGGAAACAATGCTGCCAAGATTCGACCTCAACGCGCTGAAAAACTCGCTTGCGGCGCTTGAGGGCTGCTCCGGAGGCAACTCTGTGCCCACCTGCTGCAAGACTTTCTCCATGACCGGCCGGGACTTGATCAGTTTGAAATGCGTCTTGAACGTGAGTTGCTGCCCGATATGGCTCTCGTTGTCCAGCTCTTCGCCGGTCAGAGGGGACCGGGATCTTTCCTTATCGATTATGAGGCTGGCGGTGGCCTGGTAGACGGGCTTCATCGAAAAGGCCAGGAGCGTGGCGAGCGACAACGCCGCGAGGAGCGAAGACACAATCAGCAGCGATCTCCTGCGCAGCAGGAAATAGTAATGGGTCCATGAAGGGTTGATGCCGGGAATTTCCATATCGCTGTCTCGTCCGGATTGTCTGATGGATAGTCTCTCGGAAGCCTCAAAACCTGGACTCGGGCACGTAGATGCGATCGCCCGGCCTCAGGATGATATCCTTTTCCTGCCCCTTGCGGACCTTGTCCAGATTGGTGGTGATGCTTTGATCGGAGGTGTCCCTGCGCGTTATCACGGTTCTGTTGGGAGCGGCGTACTTCGAGAATCCTCCCGCCATGGTGCAGGCATCCAGGGCGGTCAACCCTTCCTGGAAATCGTATACGCCGGGCTTTTCAACCTTGCCCAGGACGGAAATCTCGTAGGATGCGATATCTGCGTACGTGGCAGGCTGAATGTAGACGACATCGTTTGCCTCGACGCGAATGTTTTTCTCCGTCATTCCCTGGTCCAACAGCTCGCGCAAATTCACCTGGATGGCCTGCTTCTGGCTGACCAGATGCTCGATGTCCTTCTCGCTCCGGACCTCCCCCATGGACCCTTTCATCACAAAGGCCACGTTTGCGCGCTCCTTGGTCAATCCTCCCGCTTTCCCGATCAGTTCCAGCAGCGTCGCGGGTCCCTCCAATGTATAAACCCCCGGCTTTTCAACCCCTCCGGTGATGTAGACTTTCTGGCTCCTGTATTCTCTAACGGCTATGATCACCTGCGGATTGACGAAGTAGTCCTGGGCCAGAGGCATAGTTGTCGCCTCCGTGAGTTCCGGAATGGACAGTCCGGCAGCTTTGACCTGTCCCAGAAAAGGCAGATTGATTGTCCCCTTTGAGGAGACGGTTACTTCCAGGTTCTCCTGCGTGACGCCGCCGGCGAATATTTTCACCGAGAGGATATCCCCGGTGCCGACGGTATAGGCTTTCCCCTGGCCGGGACACGGAGAGGGCAAAGCCAGCGTGGCAAGCAGGAGCGACAAGAGCATGGAACGCTTGATTCTTTTAATCGACATCACCCGGATCACTCTTTTTGATTACCGCTTTGGAAAATCGAACTTGTAGGCCAGCTTCAGCGAAACAGTGTTCTCCGTGTATCCGAACCCCGATTGATTGGAGTCGCGGTTTGTGTAGCCATATTCCGCGCTCAGCTCCATTCTCTTGTCCCAGAACGAGTAGCCGACGCCGGTGCGCAGGCTCCACTCCTTGTCTTCCCTCGGGGAATACTCGTAGTTGCTCATCTGATAATAGCCTCCGGCGTACGCGCGGATCACGTCGTTCAAGTAACGCCTCTCCACAAATGCGCTCATGCGGTAGGCGTTGAAGTAGGCATCCCCCTGGGTGAAATCGACGAGATTGTACTCGAGCGCCACATTGAACCGGGTCCGCTCGGTGCCTCCAACCAATCCGACTGAAAAAGCGGGTGTTTCAAGGTCTTTGACATCGCTCTGGTCAAATTTACGCCACTGGTAGCCCGCCGCCACGCGCCCCATCAGCCATGAACTCATTTCGCGGCGATAGATCAGCTGTGGCTGATACGAGTCGTAGCCGCTGGATGCCCCCGTGTAGTCCCGGTGCCAGACCTGGCACTCGAAATCGAAGTGGTTTCTGGGATTCATGTGATAGGTGAGCGTGAGGATACCGCGATTTTCCGTGGAATCGTCCTTCGACCCATCAACGGCGTCTATGTAATTCAGTGCTTCATTGCGATAGGCAATCTTTACTTCACCTTTTTCGGCAACGTCATAGCTGAGGAAGGGGCTGATCCGATTCCGCCAGTACTTGTCACGGCTGATGATCTGACTCAAGGTATCCGATGCTCCGGGCTCCCTGGTGAGGATGAACTCTTCCGAAAGACCTGCCACCAGTCGGGTGAACACCCTTGTCGCCGCAAAAAAGGAAAGATCGTGCCCCAGGTAGTCCTGCGAGGACACGTCCACGCTGTCGTTGCTGCCGAAGTGCGCGAAATAGCCCATTTTGTATTTCAGGCTGAGCCGGCTCCGGTCGGAGAGACCTTCGACCTCGACTCCGGGTGCGGTTTGCATCACCCAGACACGGGTCGGGTTCTGCTCGCTTCTGTAGAAGTTGTCGCTATATTCCCCGCCAAGAGAGAGTGAAGGCGTGAAGTGCCACTCTGCCGCGATCGAGGAATGAGGCGCAAACAATCCGCAAACGACAGCCATTCCTATGAGGGTGGCAAACTGAAACTGTTTTACCAGGATTTGCCGTCCGGCACGCTTTGACATTTGCCGCTTCGACCTCCTTTCCAAGGATTATCCGAGGATGCAACAGCACCGCCCCTCAAGTGCTTGACGGAGATGCCGTGGGATCATAGGCATTCTGTACATCGGACGGTATGGTGGAGGGCGCCGGGGGAACGGATGCCTGCGGCGTGGCGGGCGGCGTATATGTCTCCGCCCGGGTTTGGGCCAGGGCCGCAGCAGCCACGTTCGCGAGTTGCGTTCCCAGTTCCGCCGTCGTGGCATTGGAACTCAATGCCGAGAGGACCTGGCTCTCCACCGTTGCGGCATCGAGTCCGTTACTTTCGGAGGCTGCCCGAATTCCCAGGACGGTTTCGGAAACCGTCCTGAGTGTGGTGTTGGTATCCGCGCCCGCGGCCGTCACCGCGAGAAGCATTCCCGATGCGATCTGCCCGGCCAGGATGCTTCCGTCAGCCCCGTTTCTGATACCTGCATCCATGAGCGCATCGGCCAAAGCCTGGGCAATTCTTTCCGAGGGGATGCCGACCGCCTCCGCGGAGCTCAAAGCAGAGGAAATGACCTCCAGCACGGACTTGCCCGAAGAAAATTCCGCATCGGCCCGAGCCACAATGTCTGACTCCGTCTCCGCAATTGCAGAGGTGGAGATAAAAGAGCCGATGATAAGAAAGCAGAGAAGTGCAATCACCGGGATTCCAAGCTTGCGAGAACTCCCGCGTTTGATGCCAAGAACTCGTATCATGACAAGTCTCCTGAGCTAATAGTCAAAAGCAGGCTAAACGGGATTTACGTGTGCCTGGTTCACAACGGCTATCGATTCGGCTTCGCCTTCAGATGGAAAAAAGCGGGGGAAATGATTTCCCCCGCGCCCCCTCGGGATTTCTGTCGCGGCCTAACTGCACGCGCGTCAGGCCCGCCGCAAGCGCCAAAATGAGCAGCGCAGTTGCGTGTGGGGTGTGGGGAGCAGGCTCCCCACGGTCTGAAAGCTTGGCATCATCTTGAACACTCATTGGTATTACTTGAAAACAACTCGTTGATTCTGCGCCGTTTTGAAGGGGCTGCCGGCAAGAGCAATCGCGGGCGAGCTCCCTTCACAGCGGCCATTACCCCTGGCAGGTCGTAATGCCTCCCAACAGGATGTCGCCTATTTTTTCCCTTTAATATGATATGAGTAGAGCTTCATGGTTAAATCTGATTTTCCTAAAGATAAGAATAGGGAAAAGCTGATCCACGTCGGCATGTTTGGATTTGAGCTTTCCAGTTCCTTTTGCTGCAATATTTACGCTTTTATTATTACTGACTTGCAGTAGATGGCTGTGGTTCCAAAAAAACGGCAAACTTCATCTTTCATGATACAGGCATACCCGTTCATACAAATTTGCCCGCCAGGGCAATCCCAATCGCTATCGGAACTCGGAACAATGACTCAGTTAGAGATGAAAACGTTTGAGGTTTTCAGCACCTGCCGTTTTGATCAACTCCAATCTTGTCCACCATCCAGAGACATTGATGATGTGATCATTTCCTTCAGACGGCGGGTCCGTCCTCCTGGAAGTATACAGATAGCGAATGACTATTCTATGTTGGTGGATGCATGGCATCCTGCGGGATACGATTATCAAAATACCCTATGTTTAAAAAAAAACAATCAAGAATGAGCGGCAACTGGCGTTATATCGAGTGATTTCAATAGGTATTTTGGGGGGAATGGTTTGGGCACAAAATTTACCCCAAAATGGTTTTATACATGACGTCCTAAGTAATTGCGCAAAGACGTTGCAAAACTCTGTTTGGTTGACGCCACAGCAGGAGAGTGCTCTCGACGGCTTTCCTGAGTTCCTCCAGACCTGAAAAGTACCGGTTATGAGTAGCCATCCGCCGTACAAGTTTCCACACCCGCTCAATGGGATTCAGTTCGGGGCTGTAGGGTGGAAGGAAGTTCAACTCGAAGCGATTCAGGCTCTTTTCCCGCCACAGCAGATGAAGCTTGGCATGGTGGTATCGGGCATTGTCCACGATCAATACGACTTTCCTTCCCGCATGAGAGCTGACTGTGCGCAAGTCTCGAACGAAGGTGAAAAAGCTCTCAGCATTGAACTTGTCGGCCCTGTGGAACATGAACTTTCCGTCCCTGAGCCTCACCGCCCCAAACAGTCCGATGCTTTTCCGGGTCGGGTGGTGATAATAGACGGGGTCTTTCATTTCCTGAGAAATCCACATCCGGCATCTTGACCCGTGCAACTGAAATCGGACTTCGTCTATGGCCCATATGTCCACGTCATTGGAGGCAGCAAGGTCACTCAGTTTTTTTATATTCCCCTTGAAGTTCGGGGTCTGCCTGGGCGATCTTGGGTCGGGGCTTTCTAAGACGAAAGCCGAGGAGTTTGAAAAGGCGCTGGCTCTGCCTGACTCCAAGAGGAATGCCCCATCTGTTTGCAATGAATTCGGAAAGGGTTTTCCCGTCCCACAGGTTCACCCCCAGTCCAAAATCAAGGGGGCTTTTCCCGAGGGTCTGCCCAATCTCTTCGAGTTGTGCTTCACTGATCCTTCGGGGTCTTCCGGGTCTTTCGCCTTCGGCAAGTCCGGCAAACCCGCCTTCTTCGAACCGGCGCACCCAGTAAGCCACCGTTCTCGGGGCGTCTCCGAACAGTCTTGCAACCTCTCGGCAGCTCAAGCCCTGAGCCACAAGAAGAACTCCGTGCAACCGGTGATCGTAGCGCGACTCATCCGTTCGTCGGATCTCATCCTGGAGGGCGAACGCCATTTCTTCGGCATCGGTAATTTTGGCTTTTCTCATGGTGAGCATAGTATGCCAAAATCAACCATAATGCGCAATTATTTAAGACGCTATATATAAAGACATTAATCCGGAAAGTTAATTGCTCCAAGCGTCTTATTATTTAGCAAGAGGAAGAGGCGTTTAATTTGAAATATATAACGAGTATATATCGCGCATGCGAGTTCCCTGTTTTGGCTATTCATTCCTACGTCCTCGACCTTTCCGTGGCCGTAGCGCCAAAATGAGCCGCGTAGCGGCGCGGGGGTGTGGCGCGCGCGACTCCGCCGGGGAACGTGTCGCTTGCGGGAAGCAGTGGCGCTCGCAATAATTACTCTGTTTCCTACCCATTGGATGGAATCTCCTACAGTCATGTAGCCAAAAACATACATTATTAAATCGTCGGCATACGGTTGGCATCCCAATAACTATCCCATCTCTTCACCGGGCCGACATTGTGATCGGATTGCCCCTCGCGGCACAATTCCTGCTTCACCGAACTTCATCCCGGTACGTCCGGACTTTTGCACCGACAGCCAGGGACTCTGAAAGCCTCCGACAGGCGGTCGTCATTCCTCTGACCAGCGTCATGGTCGGAAAATAGTTCAACATAAGCAATTACTTATATCAACAGCATCCATCGAAAGGAGGAATTGTATGTGATGCCGCAGGCAGAACTGGAGCGGTTTGCATAGAGCGTCTCCCGAGTGGCAAGCGGAGCTGCTTCGCGCTCCAGCACCGGACCTTTTTTACCCAGAACTACAGGAATAAGGAACAGCATGAGATCAAGCAAGTTAAGCGGAATTTTGTCTTTGGCCCTTACCGCAAGTCTTTGCGCGATGGTCAGCGTTCAGAGCATCCGAGCCGACGGCGGAACGTGGCAGGTCCTGTGGCCGTCAGCGGGAATTTCCGGAGAAAGCGGTTCGAAGAGCGGAATCGCATCCCCGACGGCTATCGCGATAAGCAGCCATAATCCCGACAGGCTCTACTGGGGAGGGGGCGAGCGCCAGGCGCTCGTAAGCGAAAACGGGGGGGAGAGCTTCCACGCCCTTCCCGAAAGCCCGGAGCCCATGGCGGGAACCGGGATAGCGGACAAATACAACGAAATGCTGCTTTTTTTCGCCACTTCAGAGGGTCCTCTTGCCCCGAATTCCGGTGACGGAGCGGTGCTCAGATCGGACGACGGCGGAGAGAGCTGGGAATACATCGGCGGCACCGAGCAAGGGCTTGCCAGCCCCAACGGCCTGGGCAGAGGAGCGTTTGCGGACATGCTGATCCAGTATGCCAAGATCGGCTCCGGGACCGCGTCCGTTCAAAGAAATCTTTATGTCGCAAAGTATTCCGGCGGGGGGCCCGAGGGCAAAGGCGATGGCGTATACCTGCTCCGCGACGGTCACTCCCAGTGGGAACAGGTATTCGGCAGGAGCGGGGCAAGGAGCATGGCTGGAAGGGATGATTTCCGGTTTCTCTACGTCGGTGTCGATCAGGACGGCGTCTATAAATTGATAAGCCCCGATGCACCCGGCAATGCGAGCGGGAAATGGCTGTCCCGGAGGATCGTCGCCGCCGGCAGCAAGGCTGGCGGGAACAGTGTCGGCGAGTATTTTTACAAAATGGAGACGGGGCCCGATTCGGGACTCGTCTACGTCGCTTCGGACACCGGGCTTTTCGTCATCGACACGAATGACAAGCCCGTGCCGCTTCGCACCTTCAAGAGCAACGCGAAAGCATCCTCCGAGCCGGGAACCCTGCTCCAGATCTCTCCCGTCAAAGAGGACACCATGTATCTTTCCAGCCCTTCCACGGGTATGGAAAAATCCGAAGACCGGGGAAAGACCTGGAAGCGGATCAGCACCGATCTCGACGTGAAGGCCATCTCATCTCTCAGAATAGATCCGCTAAGAGACATCGTATATGCCGCTTCCTCGGATAAGCGGCTCTGGAAGCGGCAGTCCACGGCCGAAGTCGCCAGAGCGGCGGCACTCGTCTCGAAATCTCTTGCAGCAGGGACTTCCGGCCAGATAACCAACTCGATCGGGATGACCCTTGCGCCCATTCCCGCCGGGACCTTCACCATGGGATCCAGCAACATCAGCGGTTCGAAACCGGTTCACCGGGTGACGATCGCCAGCCCCTTCTACATGAGCGCCCATGAGGTCACCAACAAGCAGTATGAGCTCTTCAACCCGCAGCACAAAAGGAACGGCAAAAACCCCGACGACGATTCTCCGGTGAATACCATCAAATATTCCGAGGCGGTTGCATTCTGCCAGTGGCTCACGGAGCAGGAGGCTTCGACAACCGGCCTCGTGTATCGGCTCCCGCATGAGATCGAGTGGGAATATGCAGCCCATGGCGGCAACAACTTTCCCTACCCGAACACCGACCCGAACAATTTGCCGTCCGGCATGACGCTTTCACAGGCGGTCCGGCTGGAGGCCAATTCCTACGGCACGGCAGGACCTGACGTGTGGGAAGGGTGCTCCCCGGTCGGTTCGCTCGCCCCCAACGGCTACGGCCTCTACGACATGATCGGCAACGTCAAGGAATGGTGCCTCAACAAGAGCTACACCTACCCTTCGGCCGCCGAGGCGCATGATCCCTACAAGCCCGGCAACGTGGGCGAAAGCAAGTACCACATGATGCGGGGAAACAGTTACCTGACCGGTGACATGCCCTCTCTTACGCTCTACTACCGTATCCAGTACGGAAACAACGACGTCAGCCCGAAAGTGGGAATACGGGTCGTGGCCCTCCCGTCGGCCCCGGTGACTCAGGAGCTCAAGGCTAAAGCCTCGGCAACCCCGGCGACGGCAGACGTCGACACGGCTGTGAGCTTCGCGGGTTCAGCCACGGGCGGAACCCAGCCCTATGCGTACTCCTGGAATTTCGGGGACGGGATCACATCCAGCCTCGAGTGTCCCGCGCATGCATTCAAAACCGCCGGCACTCACACCGCAACCCTGACCGTTACGGACGCGGCAAACGCCACCTCCACCGCATCGGTCTGCATTCCGGTCCGGGAGGAGCAGGCGCCGCCCGCCGGGCAGGTCACGGCCACCTTCATGGTGGCATCGGGCAATGACGATGCCCATGAGAAATCCTCGACAGGCGTGGTGCTCGGCTCCGCGACTCTGAACATGGGATTCGGCTTCATCGACGGGTTCCGGTTCGCGAACGTCACGATTCCGAAAGGCGCAAAGATCCTCTCGGCCAAGATCTCTTCGGCCGCAGAGGGGACCGACAAGCTCAAAGCCCTCTGCGTGACTTATTGGGGAGAGGCTTCCGACAATGCGCTCTGCTTTGGAACATCCG
>JAJFVB010000156.1 GCA_021372055.1 Desulfobacteraceae bacterium
GAACTGAATGAAACAATGGCATTCGAGCCGAGCGATAGGAGTTCGCAGTACGACCACGAGGTGGCCCCGCCGGCACGCTCCTTCACTTCAAAAGGCACCTGAGTGTGGCGAAACCCGATCCACTCCGTCATGCCACGGTAGAACGTCAGCCGTTCATCCAACTGGAGCCATGCCCGCACCGCCCGCCGGTCCAGCAGCTTAAAATCGCTGGACCCTGCCAGGTTGAAACCCGTCAAGCGGCACATTAATCGTGTGAACAGGGCAGCCATCAACCTTCGCAGCTTCGATTCCTTGCCCCGCGCAACCTTCACGGCATCTACAACGTCGTATTTATCGTCGCGCCAGAGCCGAATCATCTGGGGGAGGAGTTCGGGCGGATGCTGCAGGTCCGCGTCCATAATGACGACGGCTTGACCTCGCGCATGGGCCAGGCCGGCCGATATTGCAGATTCCTTACCGAAATTCCGGCTAAACCGGATCCCCCGGACGAGAGGATTGTCTTCCGAAAGCTGGGTGATCACTTGCCAAGAGTTGTCAGGTGAACCATCGTCAACGGCCAGAATCTCAAAGCTACCCAAATCCCCAAGCTGCGCGCATATGGAACTAATGCACTCCTTGAGATTCTCCGCCTCACGGTAAACGGGTAGAACTACCGTGAAACATGGATCGGCGCCGTCCATTATCGCCCTCCCCAAGGGGTTAATTTAGTGACAGCCGACACAATAAAAGGCAAAAGTTATTAATGGGAAAGCATATTAATATGCCTATATTTTAATGTCAAGGGGCAATAAGTAACAACTGACAAGTTAGGCAGTTTTCTTCATTTGCACATAGCCACCTGGCTTCACCCGATGGGGGATAACTCACACTCCTGGTCCGCTGAAGGCCCCCTTGTCATTCGGATTTGCCGTGCTATTGTTTATTCTGCAGGGTCTTCTGCACGATCTCGATTAGCTGCTGCAGAACGAACGGCTTCTGAATAAAGCCTACGAAACTCCCTCGCGGGAATCTTGATGTGATATCTTGCGCGCTGTATCCGCTCGACAAGACAACGGGAATTTTGATGCCAAGTCTCTTCAAATCCTGGAACGTCTCCTCGCCGCTCTTTTTCGGCATCGTCATATCCAGCAGTATCAGATCGATATCATTTTCCCCCGCCTGAACGATATCGAGACACTCGCAGCCGTCTCTGGCGGTGACGACGTTATACCCGGAGCGTCGCAGCATCTTCTCCGCAAGTTCGCGCACGATATCCTCATCGTCGACCACCAGCACCGTCCCCTTGCTTTCCACTTTCGGGACATTTCTCGCCCGCGTTACCTGCCCCTGCGCCTCCGCGCCGGACGCGGGGAAGAACACGCGAAACGAGGTCCCTTTTCCGGGTTCGCTGTGCACCTGGATTGCGCCGTTATGTCCGCGCACGATCCCGAGCACGGCGGCGAGTCCAAGTCCGCGCCCCGTGAACTTCGTCGTGTAAAACGGGTCGAACAGCCGCGTCCTGGTTTCAAAAGACATGCCGCAGCCATTGTCGGCGACTTCCAGGTACACGTACCGCCCCTCTTTGAGGTTCTCGTTCAGATAGGTTTCCGACAGTTTGTCGCGATTGCAGAACATCACGCCCGTTGACACTTTGATGATGCCCGCTTCCTCGCCGATCGCTTCGGAAGCGTTGATGATGAGGTTCATGATGACCTGCCGTATCTGTGCGGCATCGGCCTCGATCGCGGGGATGTTGCGCGCGAAATCGTACAGCAGTTCGCACTTCTTCGATATGCTGACCTCGAGCAAATGCTCCATTTCCGACACCACGTGCGACAGCAGCAGGGGCTGAATTGAGAATTTGCCGCGCCCGCTGTACGCCAGCATCTGCTTCGTCAGTTCCGACGCGCGACGCCCCGTTTGAATGATCTGCTCGATGTTTTCCCTGCATGGCGACTGCGGCGGCAGTTCAAAGGATGCGAGATCCGCATAACCCAGAATCGCCGTCAGCAGATTGTTGAAGTCATGCGCAATACCCCCCGCCAGGATGCCCAGACTCTCCAGTTTCTGCGCCTGAAGGATTTGCGCTTCCAGCCGGCGCCGTTCCTCCTCGGCCTGCTTGCGCTCCGTTAAGTCGCGCACATGAACGAGCGCAACCTGCTTCCCCTTGATCGCAACCTGTCGCTTGCCAACCTCCGACGAGAACGGTATACCGCCTTTTCGCCGTCCTTCAACCTCCACGTAGACCGGCGACGCTTCAGGATTCTCAGGCCATTGCACCGCCGCGTCATCAGGAAGAAGCTCGCGCATGTTTTTCCCGGAGATTTCGTCGCGGGTGTACCCGAACATTTCGCAGGCGGAACTGTTGCAGTCGAGTATATTTCCCTCGGCTGTTTCGACGAAAATGGCGTTCGGGAATCCTTCAAACAGCTTGTGATATTTTTCTTCGCTTTCGCGGAGCGTCTCTTCGGCCATTTTGCGGTCGGTGATATCTTCCGAAATGCCCAGCAGGTACAGCGGCCTGCCCCCTTCGAAGATTGGGATCTTTTTTGTGTGCAGAACGCGCTGACCTCGGCTCCGCGTGCTGATCGTCTCTTCGGGAATGTCCTGCAATTCTCCGCGTTCGATAGTCTGACGATCCATCGCGGCAAAAAAATTCGCCTGCTCCTCGGGAAACAAGTCCGTATCCGTTCTGCCGAGCACTTCCGAAGCTTTAATCCCCAGCAACTCCTCGTTCGAGCGGTTCCACATCAGGAATCGAAGGTCGGTGGCATCTTTCAGGAATACCGCCGTCGGCAGGTTTATGACTACCGATTCGAGCAGGTTCCTCATTCGATTCAGTTGCTCGGCCGTCCTTTTACTGTCCGTGATGTCGGCAATGAATCCTTCGAGGAACAGGAGTTCACCGCCGGCATCCAGCACCCCGCGACCCTGTTCCCAGACCCATTTTTCCTGCCCTTCCCGCGAATTGATCCGGTACTCCATCCGAAACGGCCGGTTATAGGTCACCCCGTCCTGCACGCTGTCCCACACCAGTTTCTGGTCATCCGGATGAATCAACCCGCCGAAGCTCACCACGGAGTTGTTCTCGATTTCGAACGGTTGATAGCCTGTCAGCTCGGCGCTCCCGCTGCTGACAAACTCCATCGTCCAGTCTTCGTCGTTCCGGCACCGGTACACCATCCCGGGCAGATGATCGAGGAATGAGGCGACCGACCGGTCCCGCAGGCTACTGTTCAGGTCCGGTACGCTGTTTTTTGTCTCCGCCTCCGCCCCCCGCTTTGCATGACCCTTCGAGTGCCGTCTGGTGCTTTCCTGTTCTGGCATGGACCCCCCCATATCTCTGATTCTTCATTTTTGAGAGAAGCTTGCGAATTTCTCCGCGACTTTTGCGTCCGCGGCCCCGCCTTTGTGAACGTACATCCGGTACTTGAGCAGGAACGATTCGTTCGGCGCCAGTTTATGGGTCTGTTCATGCGGCCATGAGGCGCCCAGGAAACCGTAGTGGCGGAAAATCCAGCCCGGGAAGGGATATCCCGGGTTGTCCGGATGCTGGAAAATCGACACGCCGGAAGTCCCGCCCTTACCGTTGCTGAACGACACGTCCGCCCACGCCGCATCCAGGCGCAGCACATCTTCCGGGCTCACGCCTTTGGCCGTTGTAAACGTAAACGGCATGCGGTGTGCGTCCGGCCGGTAACACAGGCCGCCAT
>JAJFVB010000016.1 GCA_021372055.1 Desulfobacteraceae bacterium
TATAATTGGCCCCGATTTTCAGACCACGCTCTTAGGTGGATTTGAGGTACAATCCACCTGATCGTGGAGGCCAAACCGATGGCAACAAAACGAAGGAGTTTCACCGCTCAGTTCAAGTTCAAGGTCGCTCTGGAAGCCGCGAGGGAGGTAAAAACCCTCAGCGAACTCGCAAGCGAACACGGCGTCCACCCAAATGTGATTGGCAACTGGAAACAGCAGCTGCTCAAAGAAGGAGCGGAGATTTTCAGCCGCAACTCAAAGAACCAGCAAAACGGCCAGGGTGTGGAAGCCGATCTGTACGAGCAGATCGGAAGGCTCAAGATGGAACTGGAGTGGCTGAAAAAAAAAGTCCCCTGACAAACATAAACTTATCGATCCAGCTCATCCGACGATAAGCATCCGGAGGCAGTGCGAACTGCTCCGAGTAAACCGTTCCATGCTGTACTACACGCCGGCGGCCGAATCCGAGTTAAACCTCCATCTGATGAAACTGATCGATGAGCAGTATACGAAGACCCCTTTTTACGGCTGGCCCAGGATGAGAATATATCTCAGACGCCTGGGCTACCTGGTCAATCACAAGCGAGTGAGGCGCCTGATGCAGAAAATGGGACTTCAGGCAATCTATGCCAAACCAAAAACCACAATGCCTTGCCATGAGCATAGGGTCTATCCCTATCTGCTCAGGGAGGTCCAGGTTTGTCGTCCCGACCAGGTCTGGTGCGCCGACATCACATACATTCGGATGAGACAAGGATTCATGTACCTCGTGGCAATCATGGACTGGTTCACCCGTTACGTAGTCGCCTGGGAAATCTCCAACACATTGGACGGTCAATTCTGTCTGGACTGCTTATATCAGGCGATGAAATCCGGCCTGCCGGAGATATTCAATACCGACCAGGGATCTCAATTCACGGCCAATGCCTTCGTCTCCACTCTTGAAGAAGCAGGTGTGCGGATCAGCATGGACGGCCGGGGGCGAGCCCATGACAACATCTTCATCGAGCGTCTGTGGCGAACTGTGAAGTACGAAGACATTTACCTCAGAGACTATGCCAATGGCCATGAACTGAGATCAGGTCTTGGCCTCTATTTTCGTTATTACAACTGGGAGCGGCCTCATCAGAGCTTGGGGTATAAAACTCCGGCAGAGTTCGCAGCGGAGGCTCGTTTGGGTTTAACGCTTCCAGGGGATTCCGGTGCTGAAAAAGACAAGGCAGAGCCGAACCAGCCCTGCCTCACCGTATATCCCCCCACCTCGGCGCTCAGGTCGCTCCCCAGCGTTGCCTTATCCTCCGGGTGGGCGAAGTGAATATAGCACGATTTTGTTACAAAAAAGGATAGGTTCTCGGAATAGGACCACCTTAATTTTCTTTAACTTTGGTCTGGACAATGGGGCCAAGCCCAGCGACGTCCCTCAAGTTCTACGCTATTCATTCGACGGTTCGACCTGCCGCAAAGGCCGGGTATAAGTGTATAGCAAAATTACCGGGACGAAACACTAGGTCGAATTCCAGCTAGAGCTTCATTATAAAACACAGTGCATAAAAGGGTGGCATGTTGTTATGGGGCTGTCCTCCGCCAGCCTCTAGCGTTGTAGGCATATTTGTCGTAGTAGGCCCGCCAGCGTTCGCCGTTTGTCCCGTTGGCTGTATATATCCTCCTCTATCCCCATTAGTACTATTTACTCTTTCTTGATGAGCATGTTGCGGGATTTCCCCAATCGTCAGTGTATGGGTTGCCTCTCCACCGGTCGCCCCAATCCCATATGCGTTCCCAGCCCCGAGGACAAACCTGTCTCTCAAATCGGGCGTTCCGCTCTGGCCATTACATAAGGCCCAGCCAGGAGGAATGTCACTTGCCCTCCCGCTCCACATGGCTATGATGCCGCTGGGAGTCTGGCCTCTATCATACACAAACCTCAGTCCAACAACCTTAACTGCTGAGGATGACTTAACATTGAACAGAAGAGCAGCGTAATCAATACCGGGTACCCACTCCAAGGATGCATCACTAAAAACACTTGATACGTCTATTTCTTGGAGCATACTTTTGGTAACGGTTAAATTCAGAGTTTTTTGATAGAGATGTTGATAGTAGGGATTATCATCCCTGGCTAGGGAAAGCTTGAGGTTAACTGCAATGGGAGCGTTTTGAGCACCTATAACCAGAACTTTCGCACCAACGAAGGTCATGTTTTCCGGCAAGGAAAAGGTAAAATGAGTGGAGCCAGCAACTGTAGTAGCCCAATTGCCGACCGCAGAGCTTGCGGCTGCATAAGCCGGGCTAACCCAAATCTCTTCTGCCTTGGCAGGTAGTACTGCACACATAAAGCTGATCATTGCAATCCCTATTGCCAAAAGCGATTTCCTCATGCCGTTCTCCTTTTTGAATAGGTTGCAGAATCTAAATAACTTCTCGGAATGATGTAACTGTTCAGCTTATTTCTGAAGAAAGATGGAAATACTTATAGATACAATCTGTTAGTTGGAAAGATTTATGACAAATGTCACGAGCAAATAAAAGATGTCAAATAAGTGGCTTACCTTTATACATTCTTTAAATCTACTTCATTTCGCAGATATCAGTTACAGTCGGATTACTCCATAGGTTGCGCTCGGGAAGAGCAAAAGTAGTTATTGTGAAATAACTTTATCTTGATTCTTTCACAATCAAGCATAATCTTTAGAAAAATTCAAGTGTACAGAAGTTCCGAATTTATAGAACTTTAGTCGCTACTATTTGCTTATTTCATGGGGAGACGGGTCGGCGGTTGCTTTATCCTGAGCACTGCGAAAAACTGGCTCTCGTAAGATGCTGCTTCTGGGCATGTCAAAACTCGATGGCCAAGGTGGGCCTCATGGCAAGTAGCCTATTTCTAAACAGGGAAACTCGTCTCGTTTGTCCCCTGATCGTCCGGCCGATCTTGAAGAGAGAGTCTTGCGGAAGCTATCGATATTTTCAGGGGGGGGTATTGTGGACTCGGAGCGTAAATTGCTAGATCGGTCCAGGGCAGGCACTCCTGGGGCTTGGCTTCCATGCCACACCTGGCATGTCTGTGAAGTTTTTCTACGCCTTGCAGCGCCTGAGTTGAGCTAACACCCTGCTAACACAACCTGACGGCCTATGACTATTTCCACGCCGTGTTAGCATGGTGTTAGCACCACAAAGAAAAAAGGGTTAGCCAACTTTGGCCAACCCCTTGAATTTGCTTGGTAGCGGGGCGTGGATTTGAACCACGGACCTTCGGGTTATGAGCCCGACGAGCTACCTGACTGCTCCACCCCGCGACAATCATCAAAGCATACGCCACATATTTGAGGCTGTCAACAATGCATTTGTGTCAGTCTCATGCCGATGCGCATTTTTTCTCCCGGGCGGGCAAACATGCCTCCGGCGGTTTCACAAGGGATCAGCCGGGCAGCCTCGCTCATCCCGCGTCGGAGCAACCCCCTTCCCGGAAAGTACGGACGCGCTAATCGCCAAAGTCTATGATCATGTCTGCTTCGTTGCCGCACACTTTGCACGTGCGGGTTTGTCGTTCCTGCATCTTAACCTCGCCGCTTGGTTTCTTCACTTCGATCATCTGGCAGGAGATCGTCATCTCGGCCTCGTTGCCGCATTTCTCGCAATGGCAGACTTCAATCTTTTCACTCATCGGATAGCTCCCTGGATTGTTAGTGTTATCGAATAGAAAAATATGTACGGATTCCGGGTGAACGGGTTGGAATATAATCACTTCCATTGGAAAGGTAATGCGGGGAGCTGTTTTTTCGTGTTGCCGATTATGCCTTTTTGATAATGTATAGTACGCAGGGGGGCGGGCAAAGTAGCCGGGACCGGGCCGGGTGCTCCGATGCATGCCGTGAAATGGGGTTCTCAGGGGCTGAGTATCCGGATGTGTTGCTTTGGGAAAGGCGCAAGCGGAAAAGGAGACGGCTTGAGATGAGTTTTTCATTTGACGTCGCGGTGGTTGGCGCCGGGATTGTCGGTCTTGCGACCGGCTTGAAGCTGCAGGAGAAGTATCCCGGGCTGAGCGTCGCGATTGTGGAAAAAGAGGGCGCGATTGCAGCGCACCAGACCGGCCACAATAGCGGCGTCATCCATTCCGGGCTCTATTATCGTCCCGGTTCGCTCAAGGCGGGACTGTGTCTTTCCGGCTACGACATGCTCGTGGCGTTTTGCCGCGAACACGGCCTGCGGCACGAAATATGCGGAAAAGTGGTCGTGGCCACAAGGGAAGAGGAACTCCCGGCTCTTGAGGAACTGCACAGGCGGGGCACCGCAAACGGTGTTCCGGGCCTGAGGCTTCTCAGCCCGTCCGATGTGAAGGAAATCGAGCCGCACGCCGCCTGCATTCGCGGCATGCACGTGCCCAGCACCGGGATTGTCGATTACCGGGAAGTGGCCGAAGCCTACGCCAGAGTTTTCCAGAGCAGGGGAGGCATGCTGCTCCTCCGCAGGAAAGTGACCGGAGTAAAGGCGGACGGTCCTTCCTCGCTCCGGGTCTTTTGCACGGGCGGGCCGATCTCGGCAAGAGCACTGATCAACTGTGGCGGCCTTTATTCCGACCGAGTGGCCGAAGATTCGGGCATGAAACCTCCGTGCCGGATCGTACCCTTTCGCGGGGAGTATTACCGCATAAGGCCCGAGCGCGGTACTCTGGTCAAAAATCTCATCTACCCGGTTCCCGACCCCAGATTCCCTTTCCTCGGGGTGCACTTCACGCGGATGGTGGACGGGAAGGTTGAAGCCGGTCCGAATGCCGTGCTCGCCTTTGCGCGGGAAGGGTACGGCAAAACGAGCATAGCGCCCCTGGAGTTGCTCGAAACGTTGCGCTACGACGGCTTCTGGCGTCTGGTGCGCAGGTACTGGAAAAACGGCATGGGAGAAATGGCCCGCTCATGCTCGAAGGTGCTTTTCGCAAAGGCGCTGCGCCGGCTCATCCCCGAAATCCAAAAAGACGATCTTCTGCCCGGAGGGGCCGGCGTCCGGGCTCAAGCCCTGGGGCATGACGGCAAGCTTCTGGACGATTTTGTCGTCATGGAAGGAGAGAACATGGTGCACGTGCTGAACGCACCCTCTCCCGCCGCAACCTCTTCTCTGGCCATCGGGGCCCACATCGTCGGGATCGCGGGAAAAATCATCGGTGGTTGGCAGGAGTGAAACGCCATGGCGAAGGTCGATTACAAGAAAGATCTTAAAACGCTCTATAAGGCGCCCGAGGATGGTTTCGTTTTCGTGCAGGTGCCCTCTCTGAATTACCTGATGATTGAAGGGATGGGCGATCCGAGTACGTCACTGCTTTTTCAGAACTCGGTCGAAGCCCTGTACGGGATTGCTTATGCGGTGAAATTCGCCGCCAAGGCGGGCCGTATCGGTCCCGAATACACGATTGCCCCGCTGGAAGGGCTCTGGTGGTGTGAAGGCGTCGGGGGCTTCGATGCGGAACATCGCCACCTCTGGCACTGGCGGCTTCAGATACCCCAGCCGCCCCATGTGGATGACGGCATGGTGCGGAAGGCCGCGGACGGACTGGAGGCCAAAGGGAAGGTGGGGCCTTTCGGCAGCGTCCGGCTCGAAAACTTTGAGGAAGGTCTTTGCGTTCAGACGCTGCATGTCGGGCCGTTCAGCAGTGAAGGCCCGAAGATTGAAGAGATGCACCGGTTCGCGCTCGAATCCGGGTACGGGCTTCGCGGCATGCATCATGAAATCTACATGAGCGATCATCGGAGGACTCCTCCCGAGAAGCTCAGGACAATTCTCAGGCAGCCGGTTGAGAAAACCGATTGAGTATAATTGTGAAATTGATGGGAGATGGGACGATGTTAAAACACGTGGTTTTTTTCAAGTTCAAGAAAGATGCGCCCGAGGCGGGAATTGCCGATGTGGAAAATGGGCTCGCGGGGCTTCCGGGCACCATTGCCGAAATCCGCGAGTTTCAGTTCGGACGGGACGTCATACACTCCGAGAGATCTTACGACATGGCCCTTGTTTCCGCTTTTGACTCGTTTGGCGCGATGCAGTCCTACCAGGTCCATCCCGCGCATCAGGCCGTGGTCGCGAAATTGAAAGTTTTGTGCGACAGCATTTTGGCGGTTGATTTCGAGTATTGATGCCCCGCGCCGCCACTCGAATGCGCGCTTGTGCGAAAAGGGCAATGCGGTTTTCCTGCGTTCGCAAAGCTAGGGGAATTTTTGTTTCTCGCGCCTGAAACCTTGATGGGCAAAGGATTTGCGAGCCCGTTTGGGAACGGCGGTATTTTCCCTTGCGCTTCGTTATATCAGGCTTGACACAACGTAGGAAATTGTGCAATACAGGGATCGTCAGTTTATCGTTCCTCTAGTAAGGAAAACCGGGCAAGGGCGGCCCGGTTTTCTTTTGGTAAAGACTCCAGCCGGTTAGTCACTCCGATTCGATTTGATCAATCCTGCCGAAGGGATGGAAAGTCGCTTCCTGCCTCAGAAATTGTGAGAATTTTCTCTTGACAGCATGGTTCAAGATTCTATACTGACGGCGTTGTGCAGCACGAGACATAACGCAGGGCAATAAGACTCGCCTCGATTTTAGGATGTGGACGGGTTTTGCGGTGAACATGGCGAAGGAGGAGTGTCGTGCGCGCCGCAGCGCGCGGGATCGAGATTTGTTGGGGAACTTTCCTTATCAACTACAACTCAAGAATGGGCGCTCATGAAAAACGACATCATCACCCTGACGGTCAATGGCAGAGACGTCAAGAATCTGCAGGTCACCGGCAAGAAGGGGCAGACGGTCCTGGAGGTCCTCAGGGGCAACGGGGTCTATGTTCCCACGCTATGCCATCATCCAAAGATGCCGCCTTACGGAGGGTGCAGGCTCTGCATTGTTGAAATAGAGAACATGCGGGGACTTCCACCGACCTGTACCACTCCGGCCGTTGACGGAATGGTTGTGCACACTCACACGGAACGGGTTACGAGAGTGCGCAAGACCGTTCTTGAACTCTTGCTGGCCTACGGCAACCACAACTGCCTAACCTGCGAGCAGAACGGAGCCTGCGAGTTGCAGAATCTGGTCTATGAGCACGGCATTGAACATGTCCGGTTCAAAACGGATTTCGTGCCGAAGCACATAGATGACACGAACCCGATGATCGTGCGGGATCAGAACAAGTGCGTTCTGTGCGGTCGTTGCGTGAGGGGGTGCCTCCAGGTGCAGGTAAACGGTGTCATCGACATCGCGGCCCGCGGTTCGGACTCCTACATCACGACTTTCGACAACAAGACCCTGAAGGAATCGAACTGCCTCTATTGCGGCCAGTGCGTGCAGTCCTGCCCGGTTGGTGCCCTTACGGAGAAAAAGGCGAAAGGGATGGGCCGCCAGTGGGAACTGGAAAAAGTGCGCACGACCTGTCCATACTGCGGTGTGGGCTGTCAGTTGAATCTGCACGTAAAGGATGGGCGGATCGCCCGGGTCAGCGCGGTTGAAGGTGCGCTGCCAAATGACGGCAGAATATGCGTCAAGGGACGCTTCGGATATGATTGGATCTACTCCGAGGAGAGGCTCAAGACTCCGCTTATCAAGGAAAACGGCGGTTTCCGCGAAGCCTCGTGGGATGAAGCACTCAATCTGGTCGCCGCAAAGTTCACGGAAATAAAGGAGAAGTATGGACCGGACGCTATAGCGGGTGTGAGTTCCTCGCGCAGCATCAACGAGGACTCCTACCAGATGCAGAAGCTGTTCCGTTCCGTCATTGGGACAAACAATATCGACAACTGCGCACGTACCTGACACGCTCCCACCGTCGCCGGTCTGGCGAAGAGCTTTGGTTCCGGAGCAATGACCAACTCGTTCCAGGATTTCGCGAAAGCAAAGTTGATATTGGCAATAGGCACGAACATGACCGAGGCGCACCCGGTGTCCTCGAGCTTCGTCAAGAATGCGGTCCAGAACGGAGCCGATCTTATCGTGGTCGATCCAAGGCGCACCGGTCTTGCCGAGCATGCGACCATGCACCTGCCGATCAAGGTCGGAAGCGACATAGCGTTGCTCAACTCCCTGATGCACGTGCTGATCACGGAAGATCTCTACGATAAGGAATATGTAAAGTCCTGCTGCGTGGGTTTTGATGAACTCAAGGCAAAGGTGATGGAGTATCCGCCTGAACGCGGCGCGGAGATCTCGGGGATAGACGCCGAGACGATCCGCAAGGTGGCTCGCCGCCTTGCCGAGGTACGGCCCGGCATGCTGGCCTACACTCTTGGAATCACCGAACATACCTGCGGCATGAACAACGTTTTGTCATGCGCCAACCTGCAAATGCTGCTCGGAAACGTCGGCTTTGACTGCGGCGGCGTAAATCCGCTTCGCGGACAGAACAATGTCCAGGGTGCATGCGATATGGGCGCCCTGCCCAACGTCTTCCCGGGCTACCAGCAGGTTGCCGATGCGAAGGCAAGGGCGAAGTTCGAGGCGGCATGGGGCGTTAAGAATCTGCCCGAAAAGCCCGGCCTGATGATGCCTCAGATGATGGACGGACTCCTCGACGGCAAGGTTAAGGCTTTCTACATTTTCGGAGAAAACCTCGCCAACACCGAACCGGACATCAGGCATGTGGAACATTGCCTCGACTCCGCGGAATTCCTCGTCTGCAACGACCTGTTCGAGACCGAGACGACTCGGTTTGCCGACGTCATCCTGCCCGCCGCCGGCTGGAGCGAAAACGACGGTACGTTTGCCAACAGCGAAAGGCGCGTAAACCGGGTTCGCACGGTCAGCAAGGCTCCTGGTGTCTCCATGCCTAACTGGTGGATTTTCAAAGAGATCGCCGCGCGCATGGGACATAAATGGGAATCGTCGAGCGCCAGGGAACTGTGGGACAATGAAATTTCCGTGCTCGCGCCCGCTCTCGGTGGTATTAAATATGACCGTATAGAGGGCGACGGACTGCAGTGGCCGTGCCCGACGGAAACACATCCCGGTACGCCGACCCTGCACCGGGACGGCAAGTTCACCTGCGGTTTGGGGAATCTGGTTCCGGTTGACTGGACGCCTCCCGCGGAAGTCCCCGATGCGGAGTACCCATTCGTGCTCAGCACCGGACGCCGTCTCTATCATTATCATACGCGCACCCAGACGGGCCGTTCCGCCGGCATCAACGAAATCCTCGGCGAGGAAACCGCGGACATTTCGGCTGCCGATGCCAAGGCTCTCGGCATCGAACATGGCGAGATGATCAAGGTCAAGTCGCGGCGCGGAGAGGTTACCGTGAAGGAGAATATCACCGAGCAGGTTCCTCCCGGCATGGTCTGGATGGCCTTCCATTTCAGGGAAGGATGCGCCAACTGGCTGACAAACCCGGTCTTCGATCCTGTTACCAAGACCGCCGAATACAAGGCGTGCGCGGTGCAGCTGGCGAAGCTCTAACCGGAGTGAAGAATAGCAAGTGTAGATAATGTTGGAGTGCGCGATTTGCGCGCTCCCGCCCGAAAGGTGTCCCGGAAGAATCGGCGCACCGCGCGTCGACCTTCCGGGTTCCGGTTCTATCAAAACGCTCCGGACCGCGCGTGCCTCATCTCGCGGGTTTCGAGCAGCGCCCGCAGGATGAATGCAGCAGATGAACATAGGACGTTATTCTTACGAGGAATATCAGAGGGCCGTGGAGTCCTTTCACGGCTATGCGGCACCGGGTCTCATGCTTGGCGGAATCATGGTGGACAAGGCTCTGAGGGCGATGCCCTCGGGAGTGCTTTTTGACGCCATATCCGAAACGAGAAACTGCCTGCCCGACGCAATTCAAATCCTGACACCCTGCACGATCGGAAACGGCTGGATGAGGATACTCAATCTGGGCCGCTACGCCGTGAGCCTGTACGACAAGTACACCGGCGAGGGGGTTCGGGTCTTTGTGGACTCGAAGCGGGTCCGGGAATGGTCCGCGATCGAGACGTGGCTCTATAAGCTCAAACCCAAGGGCGAACAGGACACCGATCTGCTGCTCGAACAGATCAGGAAGGCCGGCAGAGACCTGTGCGGAATGGAAAAGGTCAGGATCAGGCCTCCGTTTCTGGTAAAACGCCACAAAGGTTCCATAGGTTCGTGCAGCCTGTGCGGCGAGGCTTTTCCCGTCGAAGACGGAGCGATCTGCCGGGGATGCCAGGGAGAGGCCCCTTACGTGAGTACGGCGGCCGAGCAGATGGAGCGCATTTTTGAAGGTCCCGGGCTCAAGCCGGTGGCCGTAGAGGATGTCGTCGGAAAGACCGCTCTTCACGACATGACGATGATTATTCCCGGCGAGAGCAAAGGCGCGGCGTTCGTGCGCGGACAGCAGTTCACGGCGGGGGATCTCTGCAGGCTCCAGACCATGGGGCGGCAGCATATCTATGTCGAGGAGGAAGGGGGCGCGGGCAGCGGCTGGGTTCATGAAAACGAAGCCGCTCTTGCTTTTGCAAACGCCATGGCCGGTGACGGAGTGCGTTTCTCCGAGCCCCCGAGGGAGGGAAAGATCAATTTTATAGCAGACCGGACCGGTCTGCTGGTGGTGGATGAGGACGGCCTCGAGGAATTCAACATGATCCCCGGAGTCATGTGCGCATCCCGCAAGAGCTACACGCCGGTAAACGGCGGCAGACCCTTTGCGGGAACGCGTGCGATTCCTCTTTACCTGCCAAAACCTGCATTTCTGCGCGCAATGACCGTTCTGCGATACGGCCCGCTCTTCCGCGTTCATCCGATGCGGAAAGCAAGGGTGGGTATCCTGGTCACCGGCAGCGAGGTGTTCCAGGGATTGGTGAAGGACCGTTTTGTCCCCATAATCTCGGCGAAGGCGGAAGCCCTCAATTGCCGGGTGGTCAACTCGATCATCGTTCCGGATGATCGCAAGGCCATCAGCGACGGGGTTAAGGAGCTTCTGCGGTCCGGAACGGACCTCCTGGTCACAACCGCGGGACTCTCCGTTGATCCGGACGACGTGACGCGGCAGGGACTCGCCGATGCCGGAGCGACCGATATGCTCTACGGAGCGCCCGTTCTGCCCGGCGCAATGACGCTTCTCGCCCGTATCGGATCGGTTCAGGTAATGGGCGTTCCAGCGTGTGCTCTTTATTTTAAGACCACCAGTTTCGATCTGCTCTTCCCGCGGTTGCTGGCCGGCCTCGAAGTTAGCCGTCACGATCTGGCAAAACTGGGGCACGGTTCCTTTTGTCTTGAATGCAAGGCCTGCACTTTTCCGAAGTGCCCTTTTGGTGGTTGATGGACGAAGGTCGCGACGACCTCCGGAAAAGGCTGCTGACAATCGTGATCTGGGACTTTAAGGCCGTAAAGGTTTGCGGGAATACCGAAAGCGCTCCCGGCAAAAAGTCGGAACAGAAGGTGCCGACTATTCGGATCAATCTGTGGCTTGAAACGGGAGAGGATCTGTTTTTCGGCCTCGGAAGGGCGCTGCTGCTCGCCAAGATCGAAGAGCACGGTTCCCTGCGGAAGGCCGCAGAAGAACTGGGAATGTCCTACCGGGCCGCATGGGGAAAAATTCGAAAAACGGAGAAGGTGCTCGGAGTCAGTCTCATTGCGCAGAATGGGTGCAAACGGGACGGGCATCGACTTACCGAGCAGGGCCTGCTTCTGAAAGAAAAATACTTCCACTGGCTTCGGGAAATTGAAGCGACCGCGCTGAAAAAGGCGGAGGAAATCTTCCCGTGGCCCGTGGCGAGCTACGTTGAGAAGCCCCAGGGGAAGATCCTTAAGGTTTTTAAGTAAGAACATTGAATTTTTACACGCACCGCCGAAGATTCCCGATGCGAAAGGAACCCCCATCGATGCAGGTCGTCCGGCACAAGACCGCGCGGCTCAGGGAAAACGGACTTCATGCCGTCGAATGCGACCTGGCCGTGGAAGAACTCCTCGAAATCTTCATTGACGATGCGCCTTACGCCGTGACCATGAGGCTCCCCGGAAACGACATCAATCTGGCGGCGGGGTTCTGTTTCTCGGAAGGCATCATCTCGTCCCTGGACGACCTGCTCTCGATCAGCCACTGTGAGACCGCGCCGGACAACGGCAAGGTGCTCGTCTATATCGATCCCCGGCGTGCCCGGAATGCGGCCGCACGGATCAAGCGTCCGGAGTTTCTCAGCAAATCGAGCTGCGGGTTGTGCGGCAAGAGCAGGGCGGAGGAGATCTACACGGAAATAAAGCCCGTTGAACGGTTTCGGCCGATGTCCCTTGGCGCCGTCCTTAGCCTGAAAGATCATCTGGAGAGCCGGCAGTCGGTTTTCCGGAAGACCGGCTGCACGCATTCGGCCCTCATCTTTGACACCCGGGGTGGTGTCCTTTCGTTTGCCGAGGATATCGGTCGGCATAATGCCTTCGACAAGGCGATAGGAGAACTGCTGCTCGAAAGGAAGCTGGCTGATGCCTACATCGCCCTTGTATCTTCGCGGCTGAGCTTCGAGATGGTGCAAAAGGCGGGGGTGCTCGGAGCTGAAATCATCGCCGGGTTTTCGGCTCCCACGAGCATGGCTGTTAAGATGGCGGAATACCTTCATATAACGCTCATCGGTTTTCTCAGGGAAAACAGCTTGAGCATCTACACTCATCCCGGCAGAATCACGAACGACCGGGACAACTCCTGAGACGTCGCAATTCAGACGCATTGGCGTAAAAGAATGTACCAGAGAACACTTTTGAAAAGCGTGGGAGCTGCGCCCCCCACACCCCCACGCTGCTACTCGGCTCATTCTGGCGCTACGGGGGAATCATTCCCCGCTCTTTGGTGTCCTCAGAGGTATCAACTTGAACGCAAGTAAGAATAATAATAAGCAGAAAACGCTTATCCCGTCCTGATTCCGATCCGTGGAACTGCCGAATTGCTAGGCCAATTGCGGGTTCCGGCGCAATATGTTTAAATTAACACATTGAATTTATTGGATAATTGGTCTAGGGTCTAGAAAAAATTATCGCGCACCCGCGCGCCTTCCGTCTGGCAACCGTGTCCTGTGAACGTATCACTGTGAGGCGGCGACCACTTTTGGGGTTTACACCAAAGAAGGAGAAAGACATGGGAGTGACACGGCGGGAGTTCCTTTTCATCTCCGGTGCCATGGGGGCAGGTCTTGCGTTGTCGTCTCTTGGAGTCGACATGCGCCCCGTGGTGGCCTATGCGGAGGAACTCAGCAAAATCGACAAGGTGAAGAGCGCAAAGCAGACCTATTCCCTATGCTACTACTGTTCAGTCACTTGCGGCTTGATCTGCAGCACCGATCCGAAGACGGGCAAAATCATCAACATCGAAGGCGACCCCGACAATCCCATCAACGAGGGTGCGTTGTGCGCAAAGGGCGCGGGCATCTTTCAGATGTCGGCGAACAATGCAAACCGCCTGACCAAGGTGCTTTATCGCAAGCCGGGCGGCACGAAGTGGGAACCCAAGCCTCTTGACTGGGCTTTGACGGAGATCGCGAAGAGGATCAAGAAAGAGCGCGACAAGGGGTTCATGGTCAAGAATGCAAAAGGTCAGGTGGTCAACAGGGTGGAATCCATCGCGCACATGGGCAGTTCGAAGCTGGACAATGAAGAATGCTGGATGGTGACCACGGCGATGAGGGCTCTCGGCCTTGTTCAGATAGACCATCAGGCCAGAGTCTGACACGGTCCAAGCGTAGCGGCTCTGGGAGAGTCGTTCGGACGTGGATCGATGACGAATCATTACAACGACATGAAAAACAGCGATGTCGTTCTGATCATGGGCAGCAACGCAGCGGAAAACCACCCCATTTCCTTTAAGCACGTATTGCGCGCAAGAGAGGAGAGAGGGGCGAAAATAATCCACGTGGATCCCCGTTTCACGCGGACTTCGTCGCAGGCGGACTTCTATACTCCTCTGAGATCGGGCACCGATATAGCTGTCCTCGGGGGAATGATCAAATACATACTGGACGAAAAGAAATATTTCGAGGAATACGTCAAGGAATACACCAACGCATCCTTCATTATCGATGACAAGTTCAGCTTCAGTGACGGTCTCTTTTCGGGATACGATACCGCGGGACGCAAGTACGACAAGTCCACCTGGGCTATCAAGAAGACCGCGAGCGGCATACCCGAAAAAGACCCGACCCTCGAAAATCCGCGTTGCGTTTTGCAGATGCTGAAGGCGCATTACTCCCGCTACGACCTGGAAAAGGTATCGTCGATATCCGGTACCCCGGTGGAAGATCTCAAGACTCTTTATGAAATGTACTCTTCGACGGGGGTGAGGGACAAGGCGGGGACGATTCTCTACGCACTCGGGTGGACGCAGCACACGGTTGGCGTGCAGAACATCCGGGCGATGGCGATAATCCAGCTTCTGCTGGGCAATATCGGCATCGCGGGCGGCGGGGTAAACGCACTGCGCGGTGAGCCCAACGTACAGGGCTCGACGGACCAGGCCATCCTGTCGCACATCCTGCCGGGATATCTGAAGGCTCCGGTTGCTTCCCTGGCCACGCTGGATGAATACCTCAAGAAGAATACTCCCACGACTGCCGAGCCGCAGTCGGCGAACTGGTATCAGAATACTCCCAAGTACATGGTGAGTCTGCTCAAGGCATGGTACGGGCCCAAGGCCGTCAAGGAAAACGGTTTCGCCTATTCCTACGTGCCCAAGCTCGACGATGGTCAGGATGCCACGCTTCTTAACATGATCGACCGGATGTACGAAGGCAAGGTTAAGGGCTTCACCTGTGTCGGTCAGGACCCGGCGTGCAGCCTTCCCAATGCCAACAAGGTTCGAACGGCATTCGGCAAACTCGACTGGATGGTGCACATAAATATTTTCGACAACGAGACGGCCTCCTTCTGGAAGGGGCCGGGGATGGATCCCAAGAAGATTAAGACGGAGGTTTTTCTGCTTCCGGCCGCCGCGTCCATGGAAAAAGAAGGCAGCATGAGCAACAGCGGGCGCACGCTGCAATGGAAATATGTCGGGGAAAAACCGCCCGGGGATGCCCTGTCGATGGGCGACATCCTCTATCGCCTGGTAAACAAGCTCAAGGATCTCTACAAGAAGGACAAAAAGGCCGTCTTCCCTGATCCGATTGTCAATCTGGTCTGGAACTACGGGGACAAGAACGGCATGTACGACCCCACCGCCGTCGCAAAGGCGATGAACGGGACTTTTCTCGAAGACGTGAAGGTGGGCGACAAGGAATTCAAGAAGGGAGAATGTGTTCCGGGTTTTGGCTTCCTGCAGGCCGACGGAAAGACCGCGTGCGGCATCTGGATTCATTCCGGAAGCTTTACGCAGGACGGCAAGAACCTGATTGCACGCAGGGGGAAAAATGACCCGACCGGCCTTGGACTGTTTCCGGAATGGGGATGGGCATGGCCTGTAAACCGGCGCATTCTCTATAACCGCGCGTCGGTCGACAAGGACGGCCAGCCCTGGGATCCGAAGCGGGCAATCCTGAAATGGGAGAACGGCAAATGGGTGGGCGATGTGCCGGATGGGCCGTGGCCGCCATTGGCTGACAAGGAAAAGGGCAAACTGCCTTTTATTATGAAGCCCGACGGTGTGAGTTCCCTCTTCGGGCCGGGGCTCAACGACGGACCATTTCCCGAGCACTATGAACCGCTTGAAGGACCTCTTGCCAAGAACCTCATGTCGTCGCAGATGAGCAACCCGGTCATCCAGTTATTCACCAAGGACTGCGACAAGTATTCGGGCTGCGATCCGAAGTTCCCCTTTGTCTGCACCACCTACACCAGTACCGAACACTGGTGCACCGGCGCTGAAACCAGATGGCAGTCATGGCTCACCGAGGCTCAGCCGGAGGCCTATGTCGAGATCAGCAAGGAACTGGCTCAACTCCGCGAGATCAAGAACGGGGACAAGGTCAGGGTAGAGTCCCCACGCGGCAAGGTTCAATGCATCGCGATGGTCACCACGCGATTCCGCCCGTTCACGGTTGGAGGCCAGACTCTCCATCAGGTTGGTATAACCTTCAACTATGGATGGCTCCCCGTATTTAACGGGGACAGCGCGAACCTGCTGACTCCAACGGTCGGTGATGCGAACACCATGACCCCGGAATACAAAGCCTTCATGGTCAACGT
>JAJFVB010000018.1 GCA_021372055.1 Desulfobacteraceae bacterium
GCAATCCGCCTAAAGACATTCCTGGGCCTCCGCGTATTTTTCCAGCATTCCCGCAAAAAGCCGCACACCGATGTCCAGAACGGACTCGTCCATTTCGAACCACGCTGAGTGAAGGCCCGGCGAGACATCCTCGCCGGGTATGCCGCAACCCAGCCTCACGAGGATCCCGGGCCACATCTGCGCGAAATACGCAAAGTCTTCCGAGCCCATCCTGGGATTTTCCATACCGACGTTGGACACCCCGAGGATTTCCTCCCCGATCCGGGTGGCATACTTCACCAGGGAAGGGTCGTTTACAAGCAGCGGATACCCCTCGATCATCTGCACGGTGCAGGAAACCCTGTGGGAAATTCCGATGCCCCGCGCGATTTCCTCAAGGCGGGACAGAACCGCCGCGCGCAATTCCGGGTCCAGGGTCCTCACCGTTCCTTCCAGCCATGCTTCGTCCGGGATGATATTCCGGGCGGTTCCGGCCTGGAATTTGCCGATTGTGACCACCACGTTCTTCATTGGGGACACGTCCCGGCTGACAATCGTCTGCAGCTGGGCGACAAGGTGCGCACCGGCGACAATCGGATCTCTGCACAGGTCCGGATAGGCCCCGTGACCGCCTTTGCCGACGATTTTGACCACGAAGGCATCGGATGCCGCATTGCACACATCCCTTGCGATCCCGATCCGCCCGGCAGGGAGTTCGGGATGCACGTGCCCCGAGAAAACCGCCGAGATCTGTTCGCCGTCGAATGCACCCGAGTCGAGCATGGCATTGGCGCCGCCTCCACCCTCCTCGGCGGGTTGGAATATAAGCAGAACCCTGCCGGTCCCGCTATCCTGCCATCCCCGCTCGATAAGCAATCGCGCCGTCCCCAGCGCAATCGCCATATGGGCGTCGTGCCCGCAGGCATGCATTCTTCCCGCGTTTTTCGACCGAAACGGCACGTCCGCTTTCTCCTCCAGCGGGAGCGCGTCCATATCGGCTCGGAGCGCAACCGTCGGGCCCGGCCTTCCCGTGGCAAGGGAAGCGACGATGCCCGTTCCTCCGATTCCGGTCCGAAAGGGAATCTCCAGCTTGTCGAGCACCTCCGCGATCTTGGCTGCCGTGCGTTCCTCCCGATACGCCAGTTCCGGAAACTCATGAAAGTCGCGTCTCAGCGTCGAGAGCCAATCGTGGAAAGAAAGAAGCAGTTTTTCGGTCATGGGAATTCCTCGAAGCAAAAAACCCGCACCATTGGTGGGGCGGGTTCTCTTTGCAGTGGGTTCCGGAAACCGGGGCGCCCCGGTTTCCGCGACTCTCTTTATTGAGGAATGTTGCCGTGCTTCTTGGGAGGAAGCGCCTGACGCTTGTTCGCAATTACCTCGAAAGCGTCGATTAGGCGCGCCCTGGTCTCGGACGGCATGATTACCGCATCGATATAGCCGCGCGAAGCTGCGATGTAAGGATTGCAGAGCGCTGTCTTGTAATGATCGATCATTTCCTTGCGTTTTGCAACGGGATCGGGAGAATCATTGATTTCGCGGCGGAAAATGACGTTTGCCGCGCCCTCGGCGCCCATAACCGCGATTTCGCCCGTAGGCCACGAGAAGGAGAAGTCGGCCCGCAGGTCGCTCGAGCACATGGCAAGATAAGACCCGCCGTAATCTTTACGGGTGGTCAGAGTGATCTTGGGCACGGTGGCTTCCGAGTAGCACCAGAGCAGCTTGGCGCCGTGGCGGATGATCCCGCCCCATTCCTGCTGCCTGCCGGGCAAATAGCCGGGAACGTCGGCGATGGTCAGCATCGGGATATTGAAGCAGTCACAGGTCCGGATGAACCGGGTCGCCTTGTCGGAGGAGTCGATATCCAGACATCCCGCCAGCACTTTCGGCTGATTGGCGATAATGCCGATGACCTTTCCGTCCAGGCGGGCATAACCGACGAGCATGTTCTGCGCGAAATACTGATGCACTTCCAGGAACTCGCCGTTGTCGACGATGGACCGGATCACTTCCCTCATGTCGTATGCGCCCATGGTGCTGTCGGGAATGATGGTATCCAACTCGGGGCACAGCCGGTTGCGATCGTCGCCCGTGCTGACGAAGGGAGGATCATCCATGTTGTTGTCGGGGAAATAACCGAGCAGTTGCTTGATCTGGTCGATGCAGTCGGCATCGCTTTCGGCCGCGAACTGGGCCACACCGCTCTTGGAGTTGTGAGTCATGGCCCCGCCGAGTTCTTCCTGGGTGATGATTTCACCGAGCACCGACTTGATGACGTCCGGACCCGTTATGAACATCATGCCCGTGCCCTTGACCATGTATATGAAATCGGTCATCGCGGGCGAATACACGGCACCGCCGGCGCAGGGACCCATGATCGCGGAAATCTGGGGAATGACGCCCGATGCAATGGCATTGCGGTAGAAGATCTGCCCGTAACCGGAAAGCGAATCGACACCTTCCTGGATACGCGCTCCGCCCGAGTCGCAGAACCCAACGCAGGGCTTGCCCGCACGCATAGCAAGATCTTGGACCTTCGTGATTTTCTTTGCATGCATCTCGCCAAGACTGCCCGCCCGCGCCGTGAAATCTTGCGCAAATGCGAATACCTGGCGGCCGTTGACATTCCCGAACCCGGAGATGACACCGTCGGCGGGAACTTCGACTTTGTCGATTCCGAACAACGTGCCCCGATGCTTCATGAACATGTCGAGCTCACGGAAGGTGCCGGGATCAAAGAAATAATTTATGCGATCACGAGCGGTCATCTTGCCGCGCTCGAGCTGCTGGGCCACAGCCTTGGGGCCACCCATTTCCTTGATCTTTGCCTCACGCTCACGCAATTCTTTGAGTTTGTCCGCAACTACTCCCATATCAGCTACTCCTCCATGTCAACTTTGAATAGACCCCTGGTTCGCTTCAACGTGACCACATTCCAGCCATTCTAGCTGTTAGCGGGGTGTTGTCAAGCGCTTTCCCCGCCAGTTCGTCCAAACATTCACATATAATTGCACGGCAATCCATCAACGCATTTTTTGCCCAATCATGCATTCCGGAACAACCCTCGAGCGCCCTCATTTCGGGGCGCGCTTGTCACTTATTTCACTTCTAAACCATATTAAGACTTTTTGCTAATGTTTTTATGGCACTACGCTGCAGAATGGGTTTAACTGACTGAAATTAAAATATTTTAAAAATACGCCCGGCCGCGCGACGTAAAAACGCCCGGTTCCGGTGCCCCTGCTCATTCCCCGCCCGGTCCCGCCCCGTAAGGAACATGAACGGGATTGAGGCCGGCGTCACGAACCTTTTGCCAGAGGAGCC
>JAJFVB010000206.1 GCA_021372055.1 Desulfobacteraceae bacterium
AAAAGGAAAGTAATCCGATTCGTCATAGGCGGCATTCTCGACGACCCGCTCGATGAAAAGGCCCGTATCGCCCTCGCTTCGGAACTCTTCGGGCACCGGCCCCATCCAGTGCCACGCGCACCCGTCCCCGATGTCAGCGGCGTCCCCTTCCTTGTGATCGAGAAAATCATCATCGGGATGCCCCTGCTTGTTCCACCATATGTCTTCACTGTTTAGCGTTATGATCTTGCCTTCCGACCATTGGGGCGTTTGGTATTGATAATAGAGGTCATTGGCGTAATAGGATTCTCCGTACTCGACGTAGTTATAATTTACCTCATCGACCGCCTTCAGGATATTGCTCCATTCCTCGGTCCCCGCTAAACGGACCTCGATGCGCATATCCACTTCGTGGGCTTCCAGTTCGCTCGTTGTATCGCTGGCTTTCCAGAGGCCGTAGGGAAAGGTAATATCGACCTCGAGGCCGTCGAAATCGCTCCCGACCGTGACGTAGGTGTACGGAGAACCGTAAATTACCTCGACCGAATTCGGATACTCGGTTTTCGTCGCGGCGAAGTTGCCGATCGCCGGCTGGTTGATGTAGCCGTTTCGGACCTGGATTTCCGCCGCCTTGAAGTTGGATACCGGCTGGTCGTTGAGCTTGAAGTCGCCAAGGCCAAGGACCGGCCCCAGCCCCACGCACACGAGCACGTTAAGGTACTCGTCGATGCCGCTGATGTCCCTGTCGGACGCGATGATGTTCCCGTAGACTTTGGGGAAGCCGTACCACCGGGCAAGCGGGATGCCCTGCTGCTCGGTGTTCTGAGGCGCCCAGGAATAAGCGACGGTATCGAGCGTGGAATCGGTACTGGAAGTTTTAGGGGTATCCTGGAGCAGCAAACCGGAAATCAACATGCTGCCCATAGCCACGGCGAATTTTGCAAGCGCTCCCCAGCCCAAGGGGTTCCAGAACAAAAAGGCGGCCGTCGCGATCATGAGCAGGATGCGAAAAAACCCCTTGCCGCCACTCCCGCCCGAAAGCGCGGCCCTCATCGCGACGTAATCCGAGACCTTCGGGAAAGTAACGGCCCACTTGCCCTCGGGGACCAGCGCGCCGTTTAAATAGATGATGACAGGCAGATCGATCGGGAAATATTTTTCGCGAAGCTCCAGGAGGGAAACCGGGGCGGAAAGAGGCACGAGCACGGTGTCGCGCAGGTCCCGGCGGAAGGGGTGCTCCAGGAGCGTGAGGGACAGTTCCGGGACGGTTGCCGGTTGTGGGTTGCCGGTTATGGCTTGTAGGGGCCGGAGGTCGGTCATTTAGCCGCGCCTCTTCAGCATCCGGCCGAGGGTGCCGTACTGCTCGATGTCCTTTGTCCCGGCAGTCCCGGAGAATGGGCATATTTCCTCTTCCCAAACGATGCCCGTTCCCCGACATGCCCTACATTCGATTATCCTTTCCGGCACATAACTGAATGTCACCCCATCCTGATTCATATAGCTCGGAATGGTCCGAGTGCCGAATCCTTCACAACATGGGCATTTATGAGGAGCTCTCATTGTCTATCCTTTCTGAACATCCGATCAAAAGGGACTGATACGGATCCCTTAGGCAAGTGGGCAGTGTAGAATTTTATTGCGCCTTCTCCCGCATTGCGCACCCCCGGCTGGCGCAAATAATATTTGTAGCACTTCGTGCTCCCCTCAATGCCATAACAACCGTCCGTTAATGATTTCTGGTAAATTGCCACGAAATCATCAAAATGAATGGACCCGCAATAAGAGCAGGTCCGATTTCCATCCTGTCCGATATTCCAAGTATCAGGCGTTTCTGTTCCAGGAAAACGATCTGGACAGCGCTGCTTCCCTGCAAAGCAAAATAGCCGTTTACGCAACCGAAAGAACCACAACGGCTCATGGAAAGTCCTGGTACGCTTCCGGCTCCTTTTGGCGTGGCTAGATGAGCTAATCGGATTCAATTGCGGCAAGCGCCAATCACCAGGAAAATGCAAGCTATGACGACATCCGTATCTAAAAAACTTGATTGAGATCATTTTGATAACTCCATTCTCGATCTCGTTTCCCAGAAACCCGTTATCCGATGCCGCCAGGCGGCGTTGTCCAGCCGCTCGACCCCGACCCGCATCTTGGGCAGGATATGGATGAACCTGACGTTAGTGCCGTCCGGAAGCACCATGCCTATATGCGTCGTGTATTTCGGATGGAGCTTGAAGGTCACAAGGCAAAAGGGTTGAGGTCCCGCAAGCAGCCCGAACGGATAATTAGCCCTGGCGTGATCGATGGAATCGTGCATGACCTCGGGCAAGTCGGTCGAGGCGTACCCCTCGGGCATAAACAGCCCGGCCCGCCCCCGGCATTCGATCATGAGACCGTAGCAGTCAAAGGCGTCCGGCCCCCGCCCGCCGTACTTGAATTCCTTGCCCAAAAGGTCCGCATAGTTGAATTTCATTCGCTTTCCGCCCTTCTGTTTTTTCCGACACCCGACACCCGCTACGTCAGCCTCCACCCCTTCAGATTCAACCCGTGATATCCCCCGAACCTCCGGGTGTTCGCGAGGGCGTCGCATCGTTTGAACGTCCGGTCGCATGTCGTCTCGGCGCCGGCGTAGGCGCATTCGACCGACTTGAATTCCCAATTGCAGTGCATGGCGATGTAGCGGTAGCGCGGGAAGCGCTGCCGCAGCGGACTCGGCGCGCCGAGATTGAACGTGACCCATTCCGCGTCCGCCTCGGTTGAAAGGACCGAAAAGGTCATATCGAGTTCGGAAAAATCCTCGGCGAGGTGGGCCGAGTTAACGACCCGGATCACCACCTCGGCCCCGACCGCCCCGTCAAGCTGTTCGAGATATGAATGAATAATCCGGTCAACATTGCAAACCTTGAGCGGCAAAGTGGGTATCTCGCCCTTGCTCGTCTGCCTGGCCGCCTCGAGGCTGAACGGGAAGGCCGTGTAGACCCGCCCGCCAAACGTCACGTCCTCGTTATTCGAACAGAAATAGAGTTGCACCGATTCGGAAAGAGAAATCTCCAGCAGCGCGATCCACGGGAAGGGCGTGTAGAGCATGTTCTTTCCGCGAACGATTATGGAGGGGAGGATTTTCATCGGCTAAATTTCCTCGATCTCGATCTCGGCACTGTAGAGTCGAGGATTATTTGCCGTGGTCCCAAACTTTATGCCAGCCGCCAGCCGGACGGTCTTAACGGTCAGGGTGATCGGGTGCGTCCAATAAAAAGCGTCCCCGCCTATTTTCACCGTCTCCTGAAATTCCAAAAGCGCCACATAATCAGCGGTGGTCAGATTTTGATAGGTGGCTTTCCATTTCATCGGCACGCGGGTGTACCGAGGCCGGGTCTTAACATAGCCGGCCTCGGCCTTGCCCCGGATGGTGGAATCGTTGGCGGGTTCCTCAGACCAGCCGGTCCGCGACGGTTTGCGCGATAACGTTGGAAACGTCGCCATATCGTCCTCTAACTCTTTCTTGAGCGAAGCATTCGGCCGAGCACGCCGTATGAGTCGATGTCCTTTGCCACGATGCCGACGACGATCTTATCGAGACCCTGGTTCATGAAGCTCTGTTCGAGTTTGAGCGGCGTGCTGGACTGGTTGTCGATTTGTATCTGGACGCTCAAAGGACGCGCGGACTGATTCGAATCCGCCGCTTTAACAGCGCCCTTGGGGATGACCAGTTCTCCACGCTGGAGTATGGCTGGGAATTCATCCGATGCCAGGCCGGAATGCAGGCGTGGGGCACCGACAAACACAAGAGGATTCACTGGCCGAGTCGTTCCGCCGTTACCCACGATACCGCCCGAATGGAAACCGAGTGCGCGGCCGATCGCGGCCGAATTGTCAAATGATGCGGCGCTGCTTGAACCGCCCCCAAACAAACTGCCAAAAATATCTCCCAGGCCACTGCCGCCAAATATGCTTTTGAGACCACTTGTCATCATGTCGGCCATCATATTCGACAAGGCTTTCGAGAATGCGTTTCCGATTGCGTCGCAGAAAGCGTCGAAATAATCCTCGGCCGTTTTGAGTTCACCCTTCCAGGCCTTTTGGAAAAAGCTGGAAAATTCCGAGTTTAGATCGGAGACCAGGCCATTGGCGGTCTTGCGCATCGACATGGCGCTGGTCTCATAGGCGTTGGTAGCGTCCTTGATCCCCTGTTTGAATGCCTCCCAGTCGCCGTAAGTCCCGAGGTCGATGTTTTTGAGGCGTACCCGCTCTGCATAGATCTTCTTGATTAATTGTTGCTGTTCTTCATTATCCGCGGCGGCGAGGGCGCGGGCCTTCTCGGCGTTGAGAAGGAGAATCGCAACCCGCAACTGGTCTTCCATGGTGCCGGTGAGCTTTGCGTATTCGACTGAAAGGTTCGCCGTCTTTTCCTCGGCCGCGAGCTCGGCGATTTTCTCTCGAACTTTCACCAGTTTCTCCGCGGCCGCTATCTCTTCGGCGCCAAGTTTGCGGGCTTCCTCCACCTGGGCCTTCGCGGCCGCGACGGCGGCCTG
>JAJFVB010000231.1 GCA_021372055.1 Desulfobacteraceae bacterium
AAGGCCCGCCGCAAGCGCCAAAATGAGCAGCGCAGCTGCGTGTGGGGTGTGGGGAGCAGGCGGCTCCCCACGGTCTGTAAGCTTGGCATCATACGGAGAATCTCGGCCATTATGAATTTTAATCAAAAGATTGCTGTCGGCGTGACCGATGTCGCGGTCCTGGCTGAACTCTGCATAAGCATGTTTTTCGCCAACAGGGACCTCGAAAATTTTTCCTCCGTGTTTTTCAAGTACTTCTTTGTGATGCTCCTGCCAACCCTGGTCCTTGCCCGCATTTTCATAAAACGGCTCGAGTCCGCGGAAATCCGGCCCGAGAGATGAACCTGCCGCGTATCACACAGCTAAAGGATGCGATTGCGAAAACCGGGGCGGCATTCGCCATACTCTTTGTCCTGTGCGCCGGTGACGGATCGATCGCCTATCTGAGGCATCCTTTCAACAGCCTGGACATGCTGCCCGGAGAGACGAAAAATCTTACCGGCCCCATGGCGCCGGGGAGTGCCGGCATAACGGGAATGGATTCCGAGAGCACCTCGGAGCGTCTCTCACTGGGCCTTGAGGAGACCATCTCCGGGTTCTGGATGGGCAATAAGATGTGGAGGGGAACGCTCAGGCTTTCGCGCGACATCGAACCGGGAAAGTACGCCGTTTCCGTCTTCGGGCGCGAGGACCGTAAGATCGTCGGCTCAAACGTGTTCGAAGTAATCGTCTACAAGGACCGCTCGGCCCTCCTTTCCGCATCGAAGTCGCTGCTGGAACGCCATGCCGGGATTTCTCCCTGGACGGTGAGCGGTGTGTTCTTCGGGCTGACCCTGCTGGTGTGCGGGAGCCTCTACCTTGTATCCGGTGTGCGGGACAGGCTCATGGCCGAAGCTGGAGAGGCCGAAGTCTACCATGTCGTCGCCGATGACACGGGGATTTTGGTCTATTTCGGTCTCGGCGAGCGAAACGGGGTGGTCGGCGGCACAAAGCTGATCCTTGCCGATGCATCGGGGGGGAACCCGCAGGAGATTACGGTCGATTCGGTATCGAAGAAAGACGGCATGGCAAAGGTGGGAGCGCTCTCGAAAGTCAGGCCGGGGTACGTGGTCAGGAAAATCTGAAAGTTTCCCCTGTTTGCCTGTCTAGAAGTGGTATTTTTCCTCGAGAAAAGCGGTGGCGACCGCCCCGACGGCTCCCTCGGTCGTCATCAGCATATCAAGCTGCCTGGTAAACTGGAACAACCGTCCGATCTGGTCGAGCTTTTCCAGCAGAATCGGGGTCTCAAGCTTCTGAATTTTGGCGTCGACCCTGTCGCCCTTTACCTCCACCGTCATTCCGATTGACTTCAAAATGAGCGCGATGGCGCGCGCGCGCCGGTTCCGGCGGACGTCGTCGGCAGCGCCGCCCTTGAACGAAAACGCGACGTAATTTTTGCTGAGCGTCTTGCCGCAATAGGCGTCCAGGACCCCGTAGTGGTATCCGACCCGTGAGCTGAAATTGAGATACTTGTCCGAGATGATTGCGTAGCTGCGTTCCCCGAAGCGTTCGGCTCCGGGGTGCTGCGGGTTGAGCATCTGCTCGCTCATCACCGAGAGGAAACCCTTGAACTCGATCGGCCGGGGCCGAAAGTGCAGCAGGTCCTCATGGAGCATGCCTTTTAGCAGAGCGTTGAAAGGCACGCAGGTAATTCTGTCGTACTTTATCTTGCGCGGGTGCGATTCCCCGTCGGCAATGCCGCCGCCCAGATCGATCAGATAGAGATCGAAGGGAATCGGGGCCACAAGCTTCAGGGCGACACCCTCGTCCGCGGAGACAAGATCGCTTATGCGAAACATCTCCGCGTAGGATAGCTCGTGGACAAAACGCATTATGTCGTGAAGGGACTTGCAGTTCTCGGGCGCAAAGAGCGAGGATTTGGGATCGAAGAGCCGCAGGGGAGTGATCAGGGCCGCAACGCGTTTCAGGGTCTCGTAGACGGGTGTCCCCATCATGTAGGACGCGGGACGCTTCTCGAGCTGCGTAAGCTCCGGCACGATCCCGCGGTAGACCTTGCCCGAGAATGCGTCGACGCTGATCTCCATACCATTGGTGATAAGGGATGTGGCGTTCTTGGTGTCCAGCAGAGTCGGGATTGAAAATTCCCTGGCAAGTGAGGCCATGTGCCCCGTGACGCTTCCGAAATCGGTCAGAATGGCTTTTGCCTTCGGCATGATCACCATGTAATTGGGGGAAGGCTGCACCGCGACCAGGACGGATCCCTCGGGGAAATCGTAGATATCCTCTTCGGACCGGACAACGAACGCCTTGCCGCACCCGGCTCCCGGAGAGGCGATAGCGCCGGATTGGAGGAGCAGGGGATATTCGTATTCGGGGACCTTCACAACATCGCTGCGGCACTGCATCCCGGTGCACAGAGGCCTGCTCTGAAGTATGAAGAGTTTGCCGCGCTCGTCGAGCGCCCACTCGATGTCCTGGGGCATGCCGTAGTGCTCTTCGAGCCGCAGGGCGTACCGCGCAAGGGCACGAATGAGATCGTCGCTCAGGCATGCGCGCTCTCGATTCGCTTCGCCAACCGTTTTCTCCAGCAATCCGCCCTCCGGATTGCTGACGAGCCGCACGGGTTTTATCGAGATTTCCTTGCGAAGGATCTCTCCGTTCCGGTCGACCGTGTAGTTGTCGGGAGTGATCACTCCGTCGACGGCGTAGGGGCCGAGTCCCCACACGGCACAGATGATGATATTGTTGTTACGCTCCTCGAACGGGTGGATCGAATACATTACGCCGCTTGCCACGGAGTCGATCATGCGCATGCAGGCCACGCTCATCTGCGCGTGTTCGTCGGGGATTCCCTTCATGAGCCTGTATGAGATCGCGCGGGGGGTGAAGAGGCTTGCGATTATGAACGTGTATGTTTTGACAACCTGTTCGCGGGGCACGTTGAGCACCGAAAGATACTGGCCCGCGAACGAGAGCGCGCTGTCCTCCCCGATCGCGCTGCTGCGCATCGAAATCCGCTGCTGTGCCGAACCGTCCGGGTTCATTGCGTCGTATGCCGCAAGAATCGCATCCTGGAGCGAATCGGGCACCGGAGCCGAGATGATGAGCCGCTGTATCTCCTGACTGACCGCGTTGACGGATTCGGGATTGTTGGGATCGAGGCTCATTCTCTTCATGGCGATTTCCTCGAAGAGGTCGTTTTCCTGAAGAAAATGAACGAAGGCGCGCGTCGTAATGGCAAACCCCTCGGGAACCGGCAGATTGAGGCGATTGCATATCTCACCGAGGCTGGCGTTTTTGCCTCCCACCCAATCGGCGACGTCCATATTCACGCGGGAGTAGGGGAGAACGAAGTCGACGGCCTCCTCTTCAGCCTTCCTGCTTTCGAGCTGCGACTTGATCTCGGAGTTGATTGAGTTGAAGATTTCGAAGAGCACGGGATACTTCCGTGTGGCAAGGGCGTCGAAACTCTTGATCATCCTCAACGCATGGAAGATCGCGCGGGCGGACTGCGACTGTATGTAGGAGACCCCGAAGGCTTCGCGGCCCTCGAGCTTCACCTCCATTTCCGCAATTATTTTAGAGAGTTCAGCGTTGGAGTCCAGCAGGGCCTTGAAATGCTCGTACTTGTTGCGGAAGGCCTCCGTCAGGGCATTCCTTGAAAGCCCGGCATCCGGTTTGCGAAAGATTTTTTTGATAAAACGCAGCACGTCGGACATTTGCGTCCCTGGGGATCCCTGGTGATTTGAAGCTTAGGTCTTATATACCGTAATTGAAATGGGCGGAAAACTATTTCGCGACCCGCCCCTTTGGTTCCATTCCGTTGCGCGCATTCACATATTCTAAGTTGCCTTTGACCAAAGAGAAGAGCCCGTGGATGCCGCGCCGACTACCTCATAGGCTCGGAGTAATACGGTGACTGAGGAAATTACCGGGAAAAAACAGCAGCGCATGGATGCGGGCACCATCGAGGCAGCCGAGAAGGCCCTCTCCAGCGAAGCACGCATTTCGTTCCACAGGAGACTGCTTCCTTTTCTCGGTCCGGCGTTCATAGCGGCGGTAGCCTATATCGATCCAGGAAATTTCGCGACAAACATCCAGGGTGGAGCCAAGTTCGGTTACACGCTCATTTGGGTCATCGTCGCGAGCAATCTCATGGCCATGCTCCTGCAAGTACTCTCGGCCAAGCTCGGAATCGCCACGGGCTTGAACCTTGCGGAACTCTGCCGGGACCGGTTTTCCCGGCCGGTCGTCTGGGGCATGTGGGTCATCATGGAAATCGTCGCCATAGCAACGGACCTTGCCGAGTTCGTGGGCGCCGCAGTCGGGCTTTTTCTGCTCTTCCATATCCCGCTCATATGGGCCGGCTTCACCACTGCCGCGATCACATTTCTCGTCCTGGGACTTCAAAGATACGGGTTCCGCCCCTTCGAGGCGGTCATTTCCGTCATGATCGGCCTGGTTGCGATCAGCTACCTCATAGAGATCTTCCTGATAAAACCCGATCCCGTCCCGATCTTGCGGGCCCTCGTCCGTCCAAGATTTGCCGGAAGCGAAAGCGTGCTTCTAGCGGCGGGGATTCTCGGCGCAACGGTCATGCCCCATGTTATTTTCCTCCATTCGGCACTGACCCAGGGAAGAATCACGGTCAAGGACCCGGTAAGGCAGAAGATGCTTTTTCGATTCGAGATCGCCGACGTGGTGATCGCCATGACCATAGCGGGAGCGGTGAACGCATGCATGTTGATCATGGCCGCGGCGACGTTCCACGCGCAGCAGTTGCATGAAGTGGGAACCATAGAGGAGGCCTATCGGACCCTGACGCCGATCCTCGGGCATGCTGCGGGGGACATCTTCGCGATTTCGCTTATCGCCGCGGGTCTGTCGTCTTCCGCCGTCGGCACGATGTCCGGGCAGGTGATCATGCAGGGGTTCATTCACTTCAGGATTCCACTTTGGGTGAGGCGAACCGTGACGGTTTTGCCGGCTCTGATCGTTATCGCTTCCGGCCTGGACCCGACGGCAACGCTGGTCCTGAGCCAGGTCGTCCTGAGCTTCGGCCTTCCTTTTGCCGTGATCCCGCTCGTGCTCTTTACGGCCAACAGGAAGGTCATGGGCGAACTCGCAAACAGACCCTTCACGACGGTTGCCGCCGGAACAGCCGCCGTTCTCATTGTCATTCTCAATATCTACCTGTTATATGATACGATATTCGGCGGGAATTAGGATGCCCGCGCAATTACACCGAAGGGAGCCGCTATGTTCAGGAATATGCTCTTGCCTCTCGATGGCTCGCGTCTGGCCGAGGCTCTCCTGCCTATTGTCAAGCGCTTGGCGGGAAAGATTCCCTGTTCCGTCAAAGTGCTGCATGTGATCGAAAAGCGGGCCCCGAGCACCATTCACGGAGACACCCACCTGCGCGACGTGGCCGGAGCGCAGCGGTACCTGGATGCGGTTGCCCAACGGTTGCGCCAATGGGGCCTGGAGGTCACCGAACATGTCCACACGGTTCCCCAGGGAGATATCCCTCGTTGCATAGCCGAGCATGCCGAGGAACTCGAACAGGATCTGATCGTTTTGTGCACGCACGGCAGCGGTGGGATCAAAAGGTTTGTTTTCGGCACCAACGCCGAACAGGTGCTCATGCACGGCAGGACTCCGGTGCTTCTCGTCAATGCCGATGCCAACGGCAACGCCCCTCCTTTCGGGCCGTCGAGCATTGTGGCGCTGCTCGACAGGACCTCCGAGAGCGCACCGGTATTGACCGCCTGCGCGGAATTGGCCATTATGTTCGACGCCGCCCTGCATTTGCTCTACGTTGTTCCCACTGCGGGCACCGTCAGCGCGGAGCAAGCCCCGGCGTGCGTTCTCAGCCCCAGCGCCACGCGACTCGTACTGGACATCGAAGCGGAGCAGACCTCGGACATGCTGAAAAAGCAAATCGATTCGCTCCTCGGCCGGAATATCCGTGCCGGAGGCACCGTCGAGAGGGGAGATGCGGTTGCGGCCGTCTGCGGAACAGCCCGTGCGAAAAATGCCGACATGGTTTGCATGGCCACCCGTGGATTGGCCGGACTGGGCGCGTTTTGGGCGAACGATCTGGTTCCGAGGATCGCGTCGTCCTACGACGGAACCCTGCTCCTGTTTCCCGCCGTCAAGGAATGAAGACGAATTCCATGTTCAGGGGATTTTAGCCTTTGAAGCGTTTGAGCCTTCGAATAAAAATACTCGGCGCGGCCGCGGCCCTGGTCGCCATCGCCCTGATGGGGGGCGGAACGACTGTGTGGATGGTGCACAGAATGGACGGCGCGCTGTCTTCGGTCATTTCCTCCAAGACGGCCGCGCTGAACGCCGGCCAGGAAATGGAGAGCTCCCTCGGGATGCAGCGGGGTCTTCTCAGCTATTACTTCCTCGACGGGAACAGCGAGTGGCTCACCCAACTCGATCAACAGCGCTTCGCATTCGAGAAATGGCTGAAACGAGCGCGGGAACTCGCCGATTCGGACGTCGAAAGGGAAATTCTCAACAGCGTGGAATCCCGCTACATCCGATACGTCAATATGCGCGAGGAGGTTGTCGAACTCTACAAGAAGGGCAGAATGGAAGAGGGCTACAAGATGCACAGGGACGTTCGCAGCCCCTTCTTTTCCATTCGCGACCTTCTGGAACAGTATAAACAGGTGCAATACGACACGATCGGAGCCCTTTCCGCCGGCATCCGCTCCCAGGTGGCGTTTTTCGATGCGGCTGCGATCCTCGCGATGCTCGTCGCTGTCTGCCTTGGAATCGCCCTTGCGGTGCTGTTCCTGAAAAGAGTCCTCTTTCCGATCCGGCTGCTTGCTGATGCCGCGGACAAGGAGGGCCTGAATTCGGTGGATGAGGCCGATGAGGTCAAGGCGCTGGGGGACAAGATTCAGAAGCTGATCGAGAGAGTCGACTCGACCCGCAGCCAACTCGAGCAGAGCCGGGAGCACCTGCTTCAGTCCGAAAGGCTCGCCCAGGTGGGCAAACTCGCCGCGGGCGTTGCCCACTCCATACGGAATCCCCTCACATCCGTGAAAATGCGTCTTTTCACCATGGAGCGCACCCTCTCGCTGGCCGATGCCGAGAAGGAGGACTTTGACGTCATTGCGGAGGAAGTCCGCCACATAGACACGATCGTTCAGAACTTTCTCGAGTTCTCCCGCCCGCCGAAACTCAAGATCCAGAAGGTAAGCCCTTCGGATGTGGTCGACATGGCGATCCAGCTTTTGCATCACAGGATCGAATCCTACGGTGTCAGCGTGGACCTCATACGTCAGAGGAAGCTGCCCGATATCGACGGCGACCCCGAACAGCTCAAGGAGGTGTTCGTAAACCTCATCGTGAATGCATGCGAGGCGACCGGAGACGGAGGCAAGATACTCATTACGGAAGAAGAGGGCGTCGCGGAACCCATGGGCAGAGTCGGCGTGATCCGGGTGAGCGATAACGGCCCGGGTGTGCCCGAGGCGATCCGGGAAAAAGTCTTCGAACCTTTTTTTACCACCAAGGAGGAGGGGACCGGCCTCGGGCTTGCGATAGCCGCCCGGATCATTAAGGACCATCGCGGCTGGATCAACATTAAGGGACGTTCCGGCAAGGGCTCCACCTTCATCATAACGCTCCCGTGCGAGGAGGATGGCGCTTGGCTTCGATCCTGATCGTCGACGACGATCTGCACCTGCGGCAGAGCTTCGATAAGCTGCTCACCCAGGAAGGCCACGCGGTCAAGACCGCTTCGAGCGGCGAGGCCGCCTTGCCTCTGGTGCGCTCCGTCGCCCTTGACCTCGCAATCATGGACGTCAGGCTTCCGGGAATGAACGGGCTCGAGACCTTCAAGGCCGTTCGCAAGCTCGAACCCCTTCTTCCCGTCATCATGATGACCGCTTTCGGAACGACGGAAACGGCCATCGAAGCCACCAAAATGGGCGCTTTCGACTATATCCTGAAGCCGTTCAATATTCCGGAGATGCTGGTGCTGATCGAGCAGGCCGTGGAGGCGGGCAGGTTCATGCGCTCCCGGATCGAACTCGACGTCATTCCGGAAACCGACTCATCGGAAGCAATCATAGGGCGGAGCAGGCCGATGCAGGAGGTCTACAAGGCCATCGGCAGGGTCGCCTTTACGGAAGCGACGGTGCTCATACGCGGCGAGTCCGGAACCGGAAAGGAACTCGTCGCGAGGGCGCTCTACCAGCACAGCGCGAGAGCGGACAAGCCCTTCTTGATCATCAACTGCGTTGCGATCCCCGAAACCCTGCTGGAGAGCGAACTGTTCGGCTACGAAAAGGGCGCGTTTACCGGCGCGGTAAACCGCAGGGTAGGGAGAATCGAACAGGCGAACGGGGGGACAGTCTTTCTGGACGAAATCGGAGACATGCCCTCGGCCATCCAGGCTAAGATTTTGCGCCTGCTCCAGGAAAAAAGCATCGAACGGCTCGGAGGCCGCGAACCCATACCTGTCGACGTTCGGATCATCGCGGCGACGAACCGCAACCTCGAAGCCGCGCTCGTCGAGGGGAAATTCCGTGAAGACCTCTACTACAGGCTGAAGGTCGTGACCATCGAGCTTCCGCCTCTGCGCGAGCGTGAAGGCGACATCGCCTTGCTCTGCGAGTATTTCACACGGCGCTACGCAAAAAAGATGGCGGCTCCCAATCCCGGCATCGCCACCGAGGCCCTTCGCATGCTCTCATCATACTCCTGGCCCGGTAACGTCCGGGAACTCTCCAACACTATCCACAAGGCGCTTATCTTCAATCGCGGAGCTCCCGTCTCCAGGGACGACATTGCCCGCGCAAGCGGCATTCCCGAGACCGAACGAGCCGAAAAGAGCGAACGCCCCCCGGAAGAGGCAATAAGAGCGTGGGTGCGGGGGTTCCTCGCGGCGGAGGCCGACGTAAATCCCTTTGACTCGGCAGTGGACCAGATCTCCGCAATGCTGATAACCGAAGCCCTGAACATCGCAGGCGGGAACCGTACCCGAGCGGCGAAGCTCCTGGGGCTCTCCCGCCCGACCCTCATCGCCAAGATCGAAAAATACAGAATCCGCTTCGAGACTTCGGCAACAACCGAAGACTGAACCTGAGGGGGGCGGGCGAAATCATTTCCCCCGCTCATTTCCTTCAGTTCTTGTCACACGTCCCTTTTGTGACGCTCACCCCGGGAAGATTTCTTCCAGCCGCCCTTTCCATCCCTTTTGGACTTGCCTGCGGCCTTATCCGCCGCCTGAGGACCACCCGAAGGATCGATATGATGCGCCCGGACGGCAAACGATCCGGGCGAAAGGGCCGATTGAGGCAGTTTCTCCCTGGGCTTGGGCGACTTTTGAAGGCTCTTTTCGGAGCGTTCCTGCTTAATAAGGGGAAAAATAAGACATTCCGAAGGGATAGCTTCTACCAAATAGAGCTGTGGACCTGCTTTGAAAAACGAGATACCTCGCTCAAGGGCTCTGTCAGACATGATTTCGAGCACAATCGGCTCGCTTTCGCGTCTTTTCGCAATGCGCAGAGCAAGCCCGCGCTCGGATGCCAGAGGAACATAGGCGCGGCCGCCGGGCACGAGGCCGGCGATCCTGATTCGATCGATGCTTCCGGGCCGGGCGCCGAAGTAGAGCCGCGAGGGAGGCTCCGTTACGCTTTCGTAATCGGGCGGGGCGCTTCCGGGAGGCAAACGAAGCACATTGCCGTCCAAATAAAACGGGAGTTCGATTCCGAGAAGTGCGAGTTCCCTGATGTTCGCCTCGCGGACGAACCGCAGTTCCGGATCTTCCTGCAAAGCCCAGTAGAGTTCCTTCCAGGGCATGGTCCCGGCGGGGTCCCAGAAAAGGCCGAATTCGCCGGGCGAATGCCGGGCGATGTAGGACAGGGTTCTTGCGAGCGTCTTGTGCTGATGCTTGAGCATACGAAAGTTACTCCTCCCGAATCGGATTCCATTATCTCTCGAGCGGGCCGGATGGGCAAGAGAGTCGAAGGGGGCAACACAGTCCGGGAAGGGAAAAGCACTGGAATCCAGCCCCCACGGCGCGTTCCCGCCATCCCCATCTTAGTTTACATAATATATATTATCAGACTATATGTAAAAAACAGCAGGTTTTTGCTTGACTTCACCCCGCTTTTCCTTTACATGTTACCCCGCACGTCGCGGGAATAACTCAGTGGTAGAGTGCAACCTTGCCAAGGTTGAAGTCGCGGGTTCAAATCCCGTTTCCCGCTCCAGAGAAAATTTTAAGGGCGGCTTTTGCCGCCCTTTTTTATTGGATTATTTTCTGGATTTATTTTTCAGCCTCACTATATTTGATACATGCCTTCAACTGCCTTGATCACAAATCCCTATACTGTCAGGCAAAAATCGTGGCGAAGTCTGCTCGATGACCTGTATTCGAATTTTTGCTCCAAGGACCGCGTCCTGATTACTATTGATCCCGAC
>JAJFVB010000242.1 GCA_021372055.1 Desulfobacteraceae bacterium
ATGCGCTCGCCGGTCTCGTCGAGCAGCTCCGAGGGGAACGGCCCCCCTCCCACGCGGGTCGTGTACGCCTTGACAATCCCGACGACATGGGTGATGCGGGTCGGCCCGATGCCCGTTCCGCAGCACGCATTCCCCGCAACGGTATTGGAGGAGGTCACGTAAGGGTATGTTCCGTGGTCGATGTCCAGATGCGTGCCCTGAGCGCCTTCGAACAGGATGCTTTTCCCGGCGGCATCGGCGTCCTGAAGGATTTGCGCGACATTGGCCACATGCGGCCGCAGCCGTTCGCCGTATGCGAGATACTCATCCTCGATCGGAGCCTGTTCCAGGGGCTTCTGCCCGAAGAGGCGCTCCAGCATGAAGTTTTTTTCCGCCAATATTTTCGAGAGCTTTTCTCTGAAAGCAGCCCTGTCGAGCAGATCGTGGACGCGGATCCCGGAGCGTCCGACCTTGTCCTCGTAGCAGGGGCCGATCCCCCTTCCGGTCGTGCCGATGGCCGTGCTTCCCTTGCTCGTTTCCCTGGCAAGGTCCAGGGCGCGGTGGTAGGGCATGATCACATGCGTGCAGGAACTGACGAGAAGCCGTTCGGGCGCTATGTGCACTCCACCGGCTTCCAAACGGTCCATTTCACCGATCAGCACGCCCGGATCGAGAACAACGCCGTTGCCGATCACGCATACCTTGCCCGCATGGAGAATTCCGGACGGAACCAAGTGGAAGATGAATTTTTTGCCGTTCACGACCAGCGTATGGCCCGCGTTATTGCCTCCCTGGAACCTGGCGACAAAGTCAGCTCTTTCCGTAAGGATATCGACGACTTTGCCTTTCCCCTCATCACCCCACTGGGTGCCGATCACTACTACGTTTGCCATTTCAGTCTCTTTCTCTCGGAAAAGATCCCTTGCTCGAACCTGTTCAGACGAAAAACGGTATACTTTGTCGTGCCGCTGAAAATCGGGGAATGTTACGACCGGATGGTCTTGGATGCCGGATTTTCGCTCTATCTGTAGCGGAAATCTTCGCTCGTGTCAAACAAAGGCAGAGACGCCGGGGCGGGGCATCAACGGGCGGGCGTGAATTTGCCGGGAGATTACTCCGGAGAGCATCGGCAAACGCCCGAAATCAGGGATTCCGGCTTCCGCGCGCGCGGTTGCGAAATCGTTTTCAACTATATGGTTGATATCTCTGCCGCATCAGGTGTATACTGCGTTACGTTCTCAATGTTCCTGAACAGCGTAGCTTCTTTTTTATCCCGACCCGATCCGAATTCCCCCGCACACTAGCTTCATTTGTTGTCCCCTCTTTCCCGGAACTTTGCTTCAGGAGGACAGGGGAAAACCCGGAATTCCATGCGCGGATAAGCCTTCGGTGATTCGGATCGACAAAATGGAGAGCACGATGGACAAAGAATGCCCGCAGGTCTCAGCAGGCGAGATACTGGCGACGTGTTCCGCGGCCTGTCCGGTCCATACCGACACGCGGGAATATGTGCAGCGTATCAGCCGGGGCGACTACGAAGGCGCCCTTGACATTCTGCTCGAGGTGAACCCGTTTCCTTCTGTTTGTGGCCGCATCTGCCATCATCCTTGCGAATCCGAATGCCGCAGAAAGACGATAGATACGGCGGTAAGCCTCCGAATGCTCAAACGGTTCGTGGTGGAAAACACCAGAGAATACCGTGTTTCGAGACAGAAAAAACCGGCAGAGAGAAAGCAGGGTGCCGTGGCGATCGTCGGTTCCGGCCCTTCCGGCCTGACGGCGGCGCGCGACCTCGCACTCATGGGATACCGGGTCAGCGTCTACGAGAAAGACACCAAGCTCGGGGGCATGCTTGCCCACGCCATACCCCGCTACAGGCTGCCCGCCGACGCCCTGATGGAGGACATCCAGGACATCCTGGCCACGGGGATCGAAGTGCGGACCGGGTGCGAAGTGGGCCGGGACATCACTTTTCAGGAACTCCGGAAGGACCACGACGCCGTGCTCATCGCGGTCGGACTGGCTGAGAGCCACTCGCTTCCGATACCGGGCACCGAAAGCTCCGGCGTTTTTCTCGGCATTCCCTTCCTCTGGGACATAGCAAACGGCCTGCGGCCCGAGCTGGGCGGCAGGACCCTCGTGGTCGGCGGGGGCAACGTGGCCATCGACATCGCACGGGCGGCCAAGCGGCTTGGCACGTCGAAAGTCTACATGGCCTGCCTCGAGAAGCGGGAAGAAATGCCCGCCTGGCAATGGGAAATCGATGAGGCCCAGGAAGAGGGAATCGAAATTCTCAATTCCTGGGGCCCCAAGGCTATTCTGGCCGAAAACGGCAATGTCTCCGGCATTGAGTTCCGGCGCTGCACGCGCGTTTTTGACGAAGAACACAGGTTCAGCCCCCTGTACGACGATTCCGAGACAACACAGGTGGATGTAGACAGCGTGATTCTGGCAATCGGTCAGAAAGCGTGCCTCGACTGCGTATCCGAATCTCCCGTCACGGTCGACCGCGGCAGGCTTCAGTGCGACAGGTCCTCCATGGCCACCTCGGAGCGGGGCGTTTTCGCCTGCGGAGAAGTGATGACCGGACCGGGCTCCGCCATACAGGCCGTTGCAACCGGCCACGACGCGGCGCGCGTAATAGCCCACTTCCTCCAGACCGGGGAAACTCTTAAGATCGCGCCCCGCGCGGTTCAGACCATCGGCGATCTCCCGGCCGAAACGGCCGCCCGCGCAAAGCGGTTCGAGCGAGTGGAAGTCAGCCTCACAGATCCCGCCGTGCGCATCGGGGATTTTTCGCCGATCGAACCCGGCTTCAGCGAAATGGAAGCCCTCAAGGAATCCAGGCGCTGCCTTGCGTGCGCAACCGGCGCCTACCTTGAATCCGAGGCCGTCTGCGCCGGATGCCTGACCTGCGTGCGGGTCTGCCCGTTCGGGGTTGCCAAGGTGGACAGGACCGCCGTCATGCCAGCCCAGCAATGCCAGACATGCGGCCTGTGCGCCGCGGAATGCCCCGCCGCGGGTATCGCGCTCTCCAGGTTCGCCACCAATAAGATGCGGGAGAAGCTCCGCGAAATGCTGGCCGGAACGGTTGCGGAAAAGATCTCACGGCCCTTCGTGGTCTCTTACTGCTGCCTGAATGAAACGACGAGCAGGGAATTCCTGCGGGAGCAGACCGAGGCGGAAATCCGCGAAACGGGCATCCTGCGCGTCATGGTTCCGTGCGTCGGACGGCTGAGCGCGCTGGACCTCGTAAGCCCCTTCGAACTGGGCGCCGACAAACTGGCCGTGCTTGCCTGCAAGGAAGAGGGCTGCTTCTATACGGGAGCCGAAGGGTTGCTCAGACGCCGGATCGCCAGGGCCAAGAAGTTTCTGGACGAAATCGGAGTGGGGCAGGAGAGCCTGCAGCTCTTTAACACCGAAGGCAGCGCCGAACAATCCTGGCCACGCATTTGGGCACAGTTGCGCTCGGCCGCCCCGGATGACGAGGTCATCGCGGCACAGGCCGCGGCAGGAGGAGATTCGCGATGATTATTGCGGACCCGAAACCGTTTGGACAAGTCAAGGAATACATCAAGGATTACAAAAGAGTCCTCGTTGTCGGCTGCGGGACGTGCGTGACGGTCTGCCTGTCCGGTGGAGAGGCCGAGGTGCAGCTGCTCGCCTCCGGCTTGCGGATTGCTCTCGGTAAGAACGGCAAGAATCCCGTTATCCTGGAAGGCACCGTCCAGCGTCAGTGCGATGAGGAGTTTGTCGTGCCGGTCCTCGACCGGGTCCGGGACGAACGGATTGATGCCGTCGTGACCCTTGCCTGCGGCGTGGGCGTGAATTTCCTGGCGGACCGGCTCGGTTCCGTGCCCGTTTTTCCGGGCGTGGACACCACCTTCTACGGCGCATCCGCCGGGCAGGGTCTTTGGGCCGAGCTGTGCGCGGGCTGCGGAAACTGCATCACGGCTTATACGGGAGGCATCTGCCCCATCGCCCGCTGTTCGAAGCACCTGCTGAACGGGCCCTGCGGCGGGTCTGAAAAGGGGCGGTGCGAAGTCGCTCCGAACAGTATCGACTGCGTATGGCAGCTTATCTATGACCGCTTGAAAAAACTCGGCAGACTCTCCGAGCTTCAAAACCTGCTCCCCGCCAAGGACTGGAGAACGGCCTCGGACGGCGGCGTGCGCCGCTCGGTCCGGGAATACCTCCAGGAGCCGAAATAAGGGGCTAAAGACGGGAGAGGAGGCAGGAACGGTAACATATATACCACGCGTACCGGAGAACGACGCACATGAGCGACAATAACGGATTCAAATCGGGAAGCAATCTTGAAAGGGTGCTCCGCGCGGGGCATTTCGCGGTTACCTGCGAGTGCGGCCCCCCCAAGGGGGCGGACGTGGAGCACCTGGAAAAGAAGATAAACCTCGTCAAGGGCTGCGTGGACGCGGCAAACGTCACGGACAATCAGACGGCGGTGGTGCGCATGTCCAGCATCGGCGCGAGCGCGATCCTCGTCCGGAACGGAGTCGAGCCGGTCATGCAGATGGTCACGAGAGACCGGAACCGGATCGCCGCCCAGAGCGACATATTCGGGGCGAGCGCGCTCGGCATCCGGAACATGCTCTGCCTCACCGGGGACCACCAGACCTTCGGCAATCACCCCATGGCCAAAAACGTCTTCGACCTCGACTCGATTCAGCTCCTCGACATGGTGCGCATCATCCGTGACGAGGGCAAGGTCAACAGCGGCGACCCCGTCGAGGGCGGCATAAAGATGTTCCTGGGAGCCGCGGCGAACCCCTTCGCCGACCCGTTCGAATTCCGCGTGATCAGGCTGGCAAAAAAGATCAGCGCGGGAGCGGACTTCGTTCAAACCCAGTGCATCTATGATATGGACCGCTTCAGGCAATTCATGAAGATGGCCTGCGATATGGGCCTGGACAAGAAATGCTTCATCCTCGCCGGGTTGACGCCGCTCAAATCCGCGGGTATGGCGGCATACATGAACAAGAACGTCGCCGGGATAAGCATTCCGGATTCGGTGATTCAGCGCATCCGGGGGGCACAGAAAGGCAAACAGGCCGAGGAGGGAATCCGCTTCCTGATCGAGCAGATCCAGGAGGTGAAGGAAATCCCGGGTATCGCTGGCGTGCACATCATGGCTATCGAATGGGAGGACAGGGTCCGCGAAATCGCGGAAAGAGCAGGCCTGCTTCCCCGCCCGGCAATCGAAGCATAACCGTCTGAAAAAGCGGGGGAAAATGATTTCCCCCGCGCTCCCCGTCAATCCTGGGTATCGATCGCCCTTCCGCGCGAGGTGAAGGATATGCCCTGTTGCGCGCTCGTGCCGATCATGACCGTCTCGAAAATGGGTTCCGATACGGGCTTGTCCGCTTTCCACCGCACGATGAAATTGGCGCCGGCCCCTCCGCTTTTTTCCGTTTCCACTATGACGTACTCAAGAGAGCCGATCGGGTCCAGCTTTACCTCGTCTTTGATATAGCTCTTCAGGAGCTTGCCCGCCGTATCGTAGTAATCGACCGCGAGGAGGGTGATCGGGGTTTTCATGTCCGTGTTCCGCACGCTCAGGGTTACCGTAAGGTAGAAAGGCGCCTGGCGGATTCCGTGGTATATGTGGGAATATGCCGGAACGTAGACCGTCTGCCCGCGCATTCGCCTGACTTCGGAAGAAGCCGGCGGCACGGGCAAAATGCATGAGGAGGCTAGAACCAGCAGGCAAACGAATCCGAAGAGGCGCTTTGTTCCCGGATTTACCATCTTATTCTCCTTGCGTGCGTTTCCACCTTTGGCAAAACAAGCCGGAAGACAGCAACAGTATCCGCTAGTTTCGCGATTTTGTCCATCGGACGAATTCGTCGAACTGCTCCGAGCTTCCGAGCATCGCAACGCGATCGCCCGGGGAAAACCTGAAGCCGGGTTCGGGATTGGGATGAAAGACGCCCTCCCGTATGACTCCCACGACCGAGGTCCCGGTTTCAGTGCGTATGGCGAGCTCCGATATGGTCCGGCCGTTGAGCGCGTTCTCCCCCTCCAGGGCAAACCAGTGAAGCTGGAGCAGGTTCCCCGCCTTTCTGAGAAGGGCGACGGCCCTGTAATCATAGTCCTCCTGCGCGGTCTCGCTGTCAAGCTCCCCGCGGATGACGTCGGTGTAGCGCATAATCTCGCCTACCGGTATCCGGAGGCGCATGAGCACCTGCCGGATGATCTCCAGGCCCGCTTCGAGCTCGGGCTGCACGACCTCGGCCACCCCGATCTTCCTCAGCGCCCTCATCTGCTCCATTCCTTCGGACCTCGCAATGATCTCCAGTCCGGGATTGATCCGCCTCGCGTTCTGGACGATTGCCTGCGCGATCACCGCCGCCGGGGTTGTCACCAGGAGAAGGCGCGCACGATCGAGGTACGCCGGTTCGAGCACGGCGGACTGGCTCGCATCCCCGTAGATCGCCGTGCACCCGGCCTTTCTGATGCGCTCGAAAGCACGGTAGTCCTGTTCCAAAACGACATGCGGGATGTCGAGATGGTGCAGCACGCTCGCGACGTGCCTCCCGACCCTGCCGCCCCCGGCAATGACGATATGGTCGCTGAGCCCGGAGGCGGGAAGATGGATTGTCAGAAGGGGCTCGCGGGCCGACCATTTCCTGCGCAGCGAATAAAGCGGGGCGGTGAGGCCCGAAGCCAGGGGCGTCAGCAGCATGGTGATTATGGCCGTGCAGAGCACAAGGGAGTAAAGGTTGGCCGAAATCCCCCCGACCGAGAGGCCGATGCGCGCAAGCACAAACGAAAACTCTCCGATTTGAAAGAGCCCAAGGCCCACCGCAAGCGGGATCACATTGCCGTAGCCAAATACCCGGACGAGTACGGCAAAGAGCAGCCCTTTGCCCACCGAAACCAGCGTTACGAGGATGACCACCTCTTTCCAGTTTTTTATGAGAAACATGGGATCGAACAGCATCCCGACGGAGGTGAAAAAGAGCAGTCCGAAAATATCCCGCAGGGGAATGATCTCGCTCAGCGCCTGGTGGCTGTAGTCCGACTCGCTCAGGACCATTCCGGCCACGAAAGCCCCGAACGCAAAGGAGAGGCCCGAGAGGTACGTCGCGTAGCCGATGCCCAGGCCTATCGCGGTGACGGCGATGAGAAAGATCTCCCGCGAATTCCATCCGGCTATGTAGGCCATGATCCAGGGAAGGAGCCTCGTGCCCAGGAGCACCATTATCACAAGGAACAGGGCCGCCTTGAGACCCGCGAGGCCAAGCAGCAGGAGCCCCGATTCCGGATTGCTCAGCTGTGGCAGTATGATCATCAGCGGCACGATCGCCAAGTCCTGCACGATCAGCATGCCGATCATGACCCTGCTTGACAGGGTGCCCATCCAACCCTGGTTCATGAGGGTTTTCAGGATGACCATGGTACTGGAAAGGGAGACGAGCGCGCCGAACCAGATCGAAGGAATTGTGTCCCAGCCGAGGAAACGTCCCAGGGAAAAGCCATAGCCGATGGTGAGGAGCATCTGGATCGGGGTGCCGAACAGGGCAACGGCCCGAACCGGCTTGAGTTTTTTCAGTGAAAATTCGAGGCCCAGGGCGAAGAGGAGAAGTCCCACGCCGATTTCGGCGAGCAGTTCGATGGTGTGGACTTCCGATACGGTGACTCCGCCCGTATAGGGACCGACGGCAACCCCTGCCAGGATATAGCCGAGAATCAGGGGCTGTCTCAGCCTGTGGGCAATAAGCCCCCCAAGCAGCGCGGCCACTACGATGATCACGATGTCGGAGGCTATGCCCATCTGCGCGCTCCACCCTTCTCTATTGTTTCCCAAACTTCTGAATGTTTTTACGCGCCCGCGAGTTCAGCATTTCGACGAAGACCGAGAAAGCCATGGCAAAATAGATGTACCCCTTCGGCACATGCCGTTCGAATCCTTCGAGGATCAATGCAAGACCTACCATCAATAGAAAGCTGAGCGCAAGTATCTTGATCGTGGGATGGCGCTCGATGAAACGGGCGACGAACGCCGAGGCGAACATCATGAAGATAACCGCGGCGACCACGGCCGCAATCATGATTTCAATATGATCCGACATGCCGATCGCGGTGAGGACCGAATCGAACGAAAAGACAATGTCCAGAAGAGCGATCTGCACCACGATCCCGATAAACGATGTAGCCGCCCTCCGGCCGACGGACACCTCGTTTGGTCCTCCCTCGACGCTCTGGTGGATTTCGTGGGTGCTTTTAGCGAGCAGAAAGACGCCGCCCCCGATCAGAATGAGATCCCGGCCCGAAATTCCCTGCCCGAAAATCCAGAACATCGGCTCGGTCAGACGGACGATCCAGAATATCGAAAGCAGAAGAATGATCCGGGTGATCATAGCCAGGGCAAGGCCCACTGTCCTTGCCTGCCGCCGGCGGGCGGGCGGCAGCTTTCCCGCGAGAATCGTTATGAAAATTATGTTGTCGATGCCCAGGACTATTTCCAGGGCGACAAGGGTGACGAAGGCCACCCATGCTTCAGGATCTGTCAACCAGACCATCTGGAACTCCTTTGAAATGAGATAGGCAAGGCACGCCAATCCGAGCGGGAAGAAAAACGTACCCGGGACACCAAAGAGCGGGGGAATGATTTCCCCGCAAGTATCGGCGCTTTCGGCTGCCGGCCAACGGCCGCAGCCGTAGCGCCAAGATGAGCCGCATAGCGGCGTGGGGGTGTGGGGGTGTGGGGGCGCAGCTCCCTCACGCTTTCCAAAAGCGTTCCCCGCCGCTCGTTCTTGTGCGCGGGCAAAAAAAAACGAGACCCGGGCGTGGATTTCCACGCCAAAAGTCTCGCTACCGGCAATGCTGCCAACGGCAAAACCAGGTGCAGTGCACCGTGATGGTGATTTTGCCCGCTTTGAGCTACTCCCTTTCGACAAACTACTATTTAACGGTTAGCCCGCAAATGTCAAGTTCGGCCGAGCCCCTTTCCCCTCCTTCGGCATCGCGGCGAGGAGGGCATCCTTTCAGGGCGCCCTGTTGCAGGGCCATGTCGCCTGGCTGCATTCCACCTTGCCAAGCACCAGTTTGGCATGCAGCAGCTTCTTGTAGAGCCGCAAGAGTTTTTCCTCGTTTCCGGCAACGGCCGCCTTGAGAATGTCGCCCTCCAGTTCGGCCACTTCCAGGCGGTCGTAGTAGTCCAGAGTCTCTTTCAGATGCGCCAGGACTATCTTGCCCGTCAGGAGGGGATGATTGTTCGTGACATTTGCGCTCGCATACCGGACACCGTGTTCGAGTTCAACTTCGAGGCCCTGGCGAAAGCTGTCGGGGTCTATGGCCATTCCGTCCGTTTCGATTTCATTCAGAATGATGCGGGCCTCTTCCGGAAGCACCTTGGCGTCCGGAACTTCCGTCCAGTCCCTGATCCCGAGTGCCCTGCAAACCCTTTTTACCTCTTCGACCGTGACATAAACCGGGATTTCCATATTCTCCTCCGCGCGATCGCAAACCTGGTCCAAAGCTTTCACGCCGCCTGCAGACCAAGCTCCTCCAGGAATTTCCCAAGGCCGATTTCATCGATAACCCGGCCCAGCCTCTTTGCTCTATCCGCTTTCCCATAATGGCTGATGATAATCCCCGGAGCGCACGCGATCAACCCGGCCGGCTCCGATTCCTCTTTGCGGTTTTGTCTTTAAATAATATAAGTATAGATCTCTTTTCGAAACATCCGCGCATCCTTCAGGGAGGTAGCTCCGCGTGACCCCGTTCATCGACTACAAGGTATTTCAGAACCTGAGCTACGGCCTCTATATCCTGACATCGGCAGAGGGTGAGAAGAAAAACGGTCAGATCATAAACACGGCCGTCCAAGTCACTTCAGACCCCCCTCGCGTGTCCGTGATCGTGAACAAGGCCAATTTGACCCACGACATCATCCTCAGGAGCAACATCTTCGGACTTTCGGTTCTCGACGCCGAAACACCGATGACTTTTATCGGTCTTTTCGGGTTCAGATCGGGAAGGGACATCGACAAGCTCGCGAAAGCAAACTTCAAGACGGGGTTCACGGGTTGCCCGCTGGTCCTCGATCATGCGCTTTCGGTTCTGGAAGCGGAACTCATAGATCACGTAAGCCTTGGAACGCACTCGATTTTCATCGGGACGGTCGTAAACACGGAAGTGCTCCGGGAAGGCAGCCCCCTGACATATCAGTACTATCATGAAGTCCTCAGAGGGAAGTCCCCTCCCGCAGCCCCCACGTTCGACCCCACGGAAAGACCGCAGAGTTCAAGATCCACTTGATTCCAACCCCCGAAACGGAACGGAGGAACCCATGAAAGCTCTCGCTTTTTTCCCCCTTCTTTTCCTGCTGCTGCTCGCTCCAAGCGCGTACGGCGAGCAACGGTTCAGCACCGCCACCGAAGAATGCCTGGGATGCCACGCCACCATCAACCCCGGCATCGTCTCCGCCTGGAAGAAAAGCCGCCATGCGGCGGTTACTCCGGCCGAAGCGTTCAAGGTGGAAGGACTGGATAGGAAAATCTCCTCCGGGGACATCGGCGATGAGATGAAAAATGTCGTCGTGGGATGCGCCGAATGCCACACGCTCGATCCGAAATCCCATGCGGACAACTTCGAGCACAACGGACACGATGTCCATGTCGTCGTCAGCCCGAAGGACTGCGCCGCCTGCCACGCGGTCGAAGCCGGGCAGTATCAGAAAAACCTCATGGCGCAGGCTCATCCGAATTTGACCTCGAACGCCGTCTACCAGTTCCTCATCGATTCCGTAAACGCCCTTCCCGCGGTCAAGGCAACGCCACCCGCCCCGGCGCACAAAAGGGACCTCACCGAGGCCGAGTCCTGCCTCTACTGCCACGGCACCAAGCTCACCGTCACAGGCACGACCTCGCGCGAAACCGAACTGGGCAGCATGGATTTTCCGGTAATTGCCGGATGGCCGAACCAGGGCGTCGGCAGGATCAACCCGGACGGCTCCAAAGGTTCCTGTTCGGCGTGCCACAGCAGGCACGAGTTTTCGATGGAAACGGCGCGCAAACCTTACACCTGTAAGGAGTGCCATTCCGGCCCGGACGTTCCCGCGGCAAAGGTATATGACGCAAGCAAGCACGGGAATATCTTCTACTCGGACAACAAACACTGGGATTTTCAAAAAACAAAATGGACCGTCGGGCAGGATTTTACCGCCCCCACCTGCGCGGCCTGCCATATCAGCCTTTTGGTCAATACCGAAGGCAAGGTGATCGCAAACCGCACGCATGAGATGAAGGAACGGCTGCCATGGCGGCTCTTCGGACTTGTCTACGCACACCCGCACCCACGGGAAGCCGACACCACGGTCATCAGGAACAAGGATGGGCTTCCCCTTCCGACGAATTTCGGAGGGGAGGTCGCGGAGAAATTCCTGCTCACCGCCGATGAGCGCACCGCAGCCCGGAAGAGAATGCAGTCCGTCTGCCTTGCCTGCCACGCCCAGTCGTGGGTTGACGGACACTGGGAACGGTTCCTGAACACCATCGAATCGACAAACACTTCGACTCTTGCCGCAACGCAAATCATGGGGGATGTCTGGGCCCGGGGCCTGGCCACAAATCATGCCAAAGGCGGGAATCCCTTCGACGAATCCATCGAAAGGCAGTGGACGGACGTCTGGCTCCTGTGGGCAAACACGGTGCGCCTTGCCTCGGCCATGGGGGGCGGGGGTGATTACGGGGTCTTTGCCGACGGCCGCTACAACCTGCGAAAAGCCGTACAGGCCATGAAAGAATGGGCTGAAAGCCGGCAGGACGCCAAGGCCAAGGCCAAGCCAGGCAGCAGGAAATAACGCCTCCCTGCCGCAGCGCGGCGCTATCGCAGAGCCTGGGAACGAACCGGCGAGCGCGGGAGGAGACTCCCGCGCTCCATGATACGGATCCGGGAATTTCCCCATTGAAAACCAATAGTGTTATCTGCGAATATGGATTATTCGATCCGTCCGGGATCCGGCTGCCCTGCAGAGTGCCGCATATTTAAGCCGCCCCGCGGTTTCTGAAGCGAATTTCACTCCCATACGATGCCGAGTGGATGATGAGTGCCAGGGAATCCTCGCAGCCTGTCAGACGGGGGGAGCAAACAGATCCCCTCAGCCATTATTCCAGGCTGTTCTTTAAGTTCCTCCTCTTTTCAATGGTGTGCGCCACCATCCCGCTCGCGGTGATCCTGTTTCATCTTCACGACAGCTATTACGAGTATTCGGGCCAGAAGATGAAGACCGCGATGCAAAGGAGGATCGAGGCCAACAAGGACATCGTCGACGACTATTTCCGGGAACGTTTGAACGAGCTTCACGTAATTTCAAGGCTTTACTCGTTCGAGTATTTGAAGCGGCAGGAAAATCTCAAGCGGATTTTCGATACCTTCAACAGTTCCGCGATCAATTACGAAGATCTCGGCGTCATAAACCAGGCGGGGTTCCACGAGTCCTATGTCGGACCTTACAACCTCTGGGCAAACGATTATTCGGTCACCTTCTGGTTCAAGCAACTGATGGCGGAAGGCGCGGTGGTGACGGATGTGTTCCTGGGCTACCGCATGATTCCCCATATCATCATGGCAATTGTGAATGAGGAGAACGGAACCAGGTGGATACTGCGCGCGACGATAAACTCGTACCTGCTGAATGCGAAGCTCAGGAAGCTGATCATCGGAGAGGCCGGCGAGGCGGTGCTTCTCAACGATGACGGCTTCTACCAGGCCGCCCCGCGCTCCGAGGCGAAGGTGATGACCAAGTCGGGCCACGACATGAGCACCTTTGCGAAAAACAGCGGCGTGGAAATCGTCAGTGGGGTCGAACCCGGTGAGACCACCCGCAAGATCCTCGCCTATTCCTGGCTTGCGAATCCCAAGTGGGTGCTGGTGATGCAGCAGGACTACGACGAGTTTTTCGCGGACCGCGCCTATGCCAACCAGGCGACTTGGACCTTCTTCGTCGTGAGCGCCCTGTCGATATTTCTGGTCGTGGCGGTATCCGTCGCCTACATTGTCACCGCGATAAAGCGGCGGGACAGCGAACTGAAAGCTCTTAACGCGCAGCTTGTCCAGACAGGCAAGCTGGCGGCCGTCGGGCAGCTTGCCGCGGGCGTGGCCCACGAGATCAACAACCCCCTTGCCGTCATTCAGAGCGAAGTCGACCTGATGAGGGAATTCGGCCGCCTGCCTTCTCCCGGTTCGGCTCTGGATGCGGACCGGTTTTTTCACGAGATCGACACGCAAATCGACCGCTGCTCACGCATAACGCGAAAGCTCCTGAGCTTTTCGCGGCAGATCAAATCGGAACCCCAACCGGTGGACATGAGCGAAAAGCTGAAGGACGTGGTCGGCCTTTTCGAGAAATGGGCACTGACCGGCGGGGTTGTCATCACCGCAGAGGCGGATCCGGATCTGCCCAAGGTGCATGGCGATCCCTTTGACATAAGCCAGGTCCTGGTTAACCTTATCAGCAACGCAATAGACGCTCACGAAGGAATGAAAGGCGGGGCGATCCGCCTCAAGGCCGCGGCCGACAAGAAGGAAGGCATGCTGCAGGTCACTATATCCGACACCGGCTGCGGGATTTCCAGGGAGGATCTCCCGTATATTTTCGATCCTTTTTTCACGACAAAGCCCGTAGGCAAGGGGACAGGCCTCGGGCTGTCCATCTCCTATTCCATTGTGGAAAATCTCGGCGGCAAGATATTCGTCCGGAGCGAGCCCGGCAAGGGCACCACCTTTACGCTTCTGTTTCCGGTCACTCACGAAGAGACTACTGAAAAGGTGACATCGTATGAGACTTCCCAGAGTTCTCCTGATAGATGATGAAGTGGCTTTTTCGAGGACCGTCGCGGAATTCTTGAGACGCAAGGGCTATGAAGCCGACATCGCTCCGAGTGGAGAAGAAGGCCTCAAGGCCATGAGGGAGAAGACCTACGATGTCATAATCCTGGATTTGCGAATGCCCGGATTGTCCGGAATGGAAGTTCTGAAGGAAATCGATCCGTCGAGAAAACTGGCTCCCGAGGTCATCATTCTCACGGGTTTCGGGACGGTCGACTCCGGTTTGGAGGGCTTGAATTACGGAGCGTTTGATTTCCTGGCCAAGCCGGTCAAAGTTGGAGTGCTGATAGAAAAAATCATGGCGGCTTACGAAAGGAAGCTTATGAAGGAGGCCTGAGGGGCCGCCTCCGGGAGTGGAGCGGGCGCGGTTTCCCGCCGTCCGGAGCGTTCCGCGCCGGACGTGTTGATCCCTCTGATATTATGGTACACAATACGAAAGACATCTTCTTTGAGGGAAGCGTACCGCACCGTGCAAAATCAGCAGGAAATACCGTTCGGAGAAGCCGGCAAAGAACCGGAAGTGCAGACAGGCCCGGCGGCCCTGGCCGGCCGGGTGCCCGAATTCCCGCATCTCCCGGGGATATACATCTTCAGGGACGAAGCCGGGTCCGTGCTCTATGTGGGAAAGGCCAGGGACCTCAGAAAGCGCGTCAGCAGCTATTTCCGGACAGGCGATGCGGTGGGCGTGAAGACCCGTATGATGCTGGCCAGGGCCCATGACTTCGAATTCGCCGTCACGCCCACGGAAAAAGAGGCGCTCCTGCTGGAAGCGAGCCTCATCAAGAAATACCGCCCCCGATACAACGTCGTGCTCCGGGACGACAAGAATTATCTCTCCCTGAGAATCGATCCGAACGAACCTTTCCCGCGGCTCGAAATCGTCCGGCGGTTCCAGAAGGACGGGGCGCTTTATTTCGGCCCCTACACGTCCGCGTACGCGGTGCGCGAAACAGTGAAGTACCTGCACCAGCTCTTTCCGCTTCGGCTGTGCAAGGGAAAGCGGCTCCTCACCAGGGACAGGCCCTGTCTCAACTTCCCCATGGGCCAGTGCCTCGGCCCCTGCTCCGGAAAAATCTCGGAAGCCGAATACGCCAAGATGGTCGAGGCAGTCATTTTGTTCCTGGAGGGGAAGACCGACATTCTCCAGCAGCAGCTTCGAAAACGCATGGATGAGGCCGCGGAGGCGCTCGAATTCGAGAAAGCGGCCTTTTACCGGGACCGGCTGAGGAATATCGCCGCAACCCTCGAAAAGCAGCATATCGTTTCGGATCGCTTCCTCGATCAGGACGTCATCGGGATCTACCAGGAAGAGGACCGGACCGAGCTTGTGATCCTCTTTGTACGGCAGGGAGTCCACTCGGGGCAAAGAGCGTTTGACCTCAAGGAGGCGCAAGGCGACACCGCGGAGCTCATTGCGGCGTTCCTCCAGCAGTTCTATTATCAGGGCAGAGCCATACCGGAAGAAATCCTCGTGCCGGTCGAGCTGGAATCGGAGAGCGTGCTTGCCGAGTGGCTCTCGGAACTCAAGGGAAAGCGGGTCCGGATCTGGGCCGTGAAACGGGGAGACCGGAAACAATTGCTGGACATGGCGCAGGCAAACGCCCGCGAGAGGTCGATAAGCCGGGACCGGTCGCGAAAACGCGATACGGCGCTGCTCGAAAGCCTTCAGCACCGCTTCAAGCTGCCCAGGGTCCCCGAGCGCATCGCATGCGTGGATATCTCGAACATCCAGGGCCAGCACGCCGTCGGCTCCCTGGTCGTGTTCGAAAAAGGCCAGCCGCACAAGGACTCCTACAGGCGCTACCGGATACGGATCAAGGCACAGCCAGACGACCCCGCGATGATGTCCGAGGTCGTCGGAAGACTCATCGAAAAAGACCCCGGGCTCGCATCGAGCCTCGACCTGCTTATGCTCGACGGAGGAAAGGGGCAGCTCAACACCATCGTGCACCGGATCAGGGAACTCGGGGCCTCGGACCTGTTTCCGGTCGTGTCCATCGCAAAGGAGACGGAGGCGAACGTACGCGACGCAGGGAGGGGACTCTACGAAAAATTCTACATTCCCGGCCGCAAGAACCCGGTTTTTCTCCACCGCTTTCCGGACGTTCTCCACCTTCTCCAGAGAATCCGGGACGAGGCGCACAGGTTTGCCATTTCCCACTACCAAAGCCTTCATCGCGCCTCGCTGCTCACATCGGTCCTGGACACCATACCGGGGATAGGGCCAAAGAGGAGGAATGCTCTCCTGCAGCATTTCGGGAGCATCGAAGGGCTTCAGGCGGCCTCGACCGAAGAGCTCGAAGCCGCGGGACTTCCGCGTGGCCTCGCCGATGAGCTTGTCCGCGTGCTGTCCGAGACGGAGAAGGCCGCGCCGGAGGAGGAAGAGGAGACCCCGTCCGCATCCGAAGGGGACGGAGAGGATGAATGAATGGTCCCGCAGACCGCTCGCTCAAAAGCACGACGGGAGGCAGGAATGAGGATTCCGGAACGCGAATTTCGATGGTATAAAGAATTCCTCTGCGATTGGCGCGCTTTCCCGCGCAATCTCTTCGGGCCTGTTTCAGGGCGAATTCTCCGGCACGACGAGGGACCTCTACCGTGAAGGCCCGGCGAATCTATCATATCTCGTCCAGGACCCACCTTTTTGCAGTCCTTCTTCTTCTGTTCCTCCTGGACGGTCTGATGCTGTGGTTCATTTCGAAGATGGACCACGCCAGGGCGATTGAACATACCCGCGCAACCCTTCGGAACACGGCCGTTTCCCTGGAGGAGAGAACCAAGAGAACGGTCACCGCGACGAATCTGATTCTTCGCGACCTCGCGGAAAGAATCCGGGACGGACGGACTGGAAACCTTGCCGATTACGTTTCCGAGGATTCATGGGAACGGCTCCGGCAATACGCGGAGACTCTGCCCGATACCGGCTCCCTCTGGCTTCTCGACAGCCGGGGCGATCTCCTGATGGATTCAACCGGGTATCCCTCGCGCGCTCACAACTTCTCCGACCGTGAGTATTTCAGGCCCCAGAAAGAACAGGGTATCGAAACGTACATCGGCCCGATCGTCAAAGGGAGGATCACCAATAAATACAGCTTCACCATAAGCCGCCGGCTAAGCGACGCGAACGGCGAATTTGCCGGCATCATCCTCGCCGCCATCGACACCGATGATTTCACCAATTTCCTGGGCAGCCTCAACATCGGCGAACACGGCTCCGTTGCCGTTTTGAGGACGGACGGCGCGCTGGTTCTGCGGCAGCCGATGCTGGACGAATACCTTGGGAAAAACTACAGCCACCTGCCGGTTTTCAAGGCCCTCGCCGGATCGGCTTCGGGAATCCTCCTGCAGGGGAGGGGAATGGACGGACGCGAGCGCATGGTCGCATTCAAGAAAGTCGAGGGGCTTCCGCTCGTGGCCGTCACCGGCATCAGCAGGGAATCCATGGAGCGGGAGTGGCTGGGCCGCATCAGGAATTACGTCCTCTTTGCCGGAATTGCATTTCTGGCTCTGATCGGCCTTTCCTGGCTCATATACCAGAGCACCTCACGGGAAGAAGCCGTCCGGCGCGAGCTGGAAGAGAGCGAAAGGCGGCACCGTTCGATTTTCGAAAACAGCATTGACGGAATTCTGCTGACCGACCCCGTAAGCGGACGGATTCTGGCAGCCAATCCGGCCGCGTGCAGGATCTTCGGAAAGAGCGAGGAAGAAATCTGCCGTGGCGGCCGCTCCGCCCTGGTGGATATGGAAGAACCCAATCTTGCTTCCATCTTTTCGGTACGAGACGGCACGGGAATGTGCATTGGGGAGTTGACCTGCCTGAGGGGCGGCGATCGAAGATTTCCTGTCGAGGCGGCTTCGGGGATCTTTGAGGACAAGGACGGCAATCAGCGGGCAATCATCGTTTTGAGGGACGTAACGGAGAGGAAAAAGCTCGAAAAACAACTCATGTCCCATACGGCAAAGCTTGAACAGACAAACCGGGAACTGATGGATTTCACTTCGATAGCATCGCACGATCTGAAGGAGCCCCTGCGAAAGATTGCTGCCTTCGGTGAGCGGATTCAGGCGGGATATGCCAACAGGCTGGATGAACGGGGGAGGGATTATCTCGGAAGGATGCTGAAGGCGGCCGGCCGGATGGAGTCGCTTCTTGAAGCGCTCTTGGCCTACTCGCGAGTAAGCACGCGGGCCGAGTCGGCGCGGGAAGTGGATTTGAAGCTTCTGGTCGAGGAGATCGTGTCCGATCTCGAATTGAGGATCGAGGCCACGGGCGGGACGGTGACGGTGGGAAAACTGCCGGTCGTCGAGGCGTGCCCCGATCAGATGTACCAGCTTTTTCAAAACATCCTCGGTAACGCCCTGAAGTACCACAGGCCGGAGAAAAAGCCCGTGGTACGCATCGGCTCGGACTGCGAGGCGGGGAATGAGCGGTGCAGGATCTGGGTGGAGGATAACGGCATCGGTTTTGAGGAGGAGTACAGCGAGAAGATTTTTGCCCCGTTCATGCGCCTCCACGGACGGAGCGAATACGAAGGGACCGGAATGGGGTTGGCCATATGCCGCAAAATTGTCGCCCGGCACGGCGGGACGATTACCGCGACAGGCAAGCCGGGCGTAGGAGCGCTTTTTACGATAGAATTGCCGCTGGCGCAGGACAGGCAGGACGAAGGAGGGTCATAGCAGGCCCGCCGAGCGTTCACGATGATACCAAAAGCTTTCAAACCGTGGGGGGGCCCGCTCCCCACGCCCCACACGCAGCTGCGCTGCTCATTGCGGCCTGGCGCGGGATTTGCGCGCCATGTGCCCTTCGAGGAAAGCCTCGCAGGAGCCGTTGCGGCGCCGTATCATGACGCAAGCCCCGAGCGAGGGCGGGAAGACTTCGAGCATTTCCTCCCGGGATTTCGTCCGGACCCGAACGCATCGCGTCTCGGTTTCGAGAAAAAACCCGCGCGAGCCGTCACGGTGCCTGACCGTGACGACGGCATCGCACGTCGGAGAAAACATCTCTTTGACGAGAACGGAGGAACGGATCATATTTCCGTCCTCGTTCAGCACTTTCGCGGGCGCATCGAGCACGCTTGCGATGGCGTTTGCGGCCGTGTGTTCGGGTCTTCCTTCCTCATGCAGTGGATTCAGCATCATCTCCCCCTTTTCGCTCTCGTTCCGAAAACGCCGGACCGTGCGAAGCTGCCGGCTCTTCCGACAAGCGACCGTTCCGGGATGACCCCGTAGTGGAATCGCGAAAAGGGTTAGATAAGCGGATTACCAAATTGTAGCATTGCGGGGAAAAATCTCGATCGCCAGTTGGAGCGCCCGGCCTGACGCGCGTGCGCGTAAGGCGTTGAAGTGGAAGGCGGCCGGGCATGATGCGCAATGCCCGGCCCGGATGATCAAAGCCTGTTGTAGAGAGCCTCCGGCATTACCTTCAGGGCCCACGCGACGAGGCGCCACCGTTTCGTAACATAGGCGTGGGTTTTCTCCTTCCTGATCGCATCCCAGATCTGCATGGCGACCTTGTCCGGCGGCTGCACCCAAAAGAGCCCCTCGCCTTTCGCCATGGCCGTGTCCACCAGTCCCGGTTGGATATCCGTCACGATAACGGGGATGCGCAGCTTCGCGGCCTTTTGACGGAGTCCCTGCAGGTAAGAGGAAACGAAGGCTTTGGAGGCGTTGTAGGCCGGCCCTTCCGCGCTTCCACGGATCGCCGAGATGGAAGAGATGCCCACCAGGTGGCCCGAGCCTCTCTTCTGAAAATGGCGAAACGCCGCGCCCGCCATCGCCGCAAACCCGAGGACATTGACCTCGGCGGTCTCCTTTTCCATCTCCCAGTCGAGTTCCGGGTTGATAAATCCCGTACCGGAGCTGATTATAAGGAGATCCGCTCCGTTCATTTCCTCCAGAAGGCCCTCGAGCGCCTCGATTGCCTCCTGCTGTTTTTTCAGATCGATTTCGCGCAGAGTTGCGCCGCCCGGAAGTTCGGCGGCAAGAGATTCGAGAAGGTGCATCCTGCGGGCAGCAAGTCCCAGGCAATAGCCCTCTTTGGAAAGCACCCGCGCAAGCGCCCTGCCGATTCCGGAACTTGCACCGATAATGACGGCCTTCTTCATGATTTCAGATCCCTTCCCATTGCGGAAAATCGCGATTGGACCATTTCGAACACCCCGGCCCACGCCGTGTGTCGGCGACTATTTACACGGATCGGGGCGCTGCCGCAACAGAAAGCGCTCTTTTCCTAATGCTGCTCCTTCGCTTTTGCGGCACAGTTCCCGGAAGGGACTTCTCCGCGGTTATCGAGCAGCTTCTGATGCGCCTGGTCGAGCCTGTAGAGCCGTTCGGCGAGTATCACCGAAATATTTCTGAGCAGTTTGTAGGGCGCAAGGCGGTTTTGATCGAGAAGATTTTTAAAACCCTCGGCCGGAATTTCGATAAGCTTGCAGTGGCTTGCCGCAGTAGCGGTCATCGAGCGCGGCACCTCCAGCAAGAATCCCATTTCACCCAGGCTGGAACCGCTTTTCAGCCGGATGTCCCAGGAAGCTTCAGTCTGGTTTTTCTTATGCAGGATCACCTCACCTTCCAGAATGAGGTAAAAACTGTCCCCTATGGTGCCCTCTTTGAGGATAACCTGTCCGACGTCGAAATCCTGTGTGGTGGAAATGCCCATGAGCGTCTGTACCTCTTCGTCGCTCATATCCCGCAAGATCTCGAACTCCCTGGCCTCGTCGTATTCCTCCCGCGAGACCTGCCTGGGAAGTATCCATTGGAGATAGCCCGTGCGCTTGTACTTGCTTATGCGGTTGGGCAGCATCTCATTCCAGTACTTGTCGAAGTTGAAGCCGTCGTAGCGCTTGTTCGGGCTCGGACCGGGGTCTATCAGGACAAATTCGATCGGGAGCCGGAGCCGGTCGCCGTCGGTGAGCAGGTAGATGTTATTGGGGCTGATGCTGACCTTGCACTCAGGCCTCCTGTGGAAAAGGTCCAGCATCCGGGAGAGGTAGCCTTCGAGCTCGCGCAGAATAATGCTCTGAGTTCTGACCGGGAACGTCTCGAACCTCATGTAGATGCTCGTAACCGATTCCCCTTCCACGAACTCCTTGATCGCAAAACGTCCATGAGCGTCCAGGAAGTGCATTCTGGGCACCCGGATGTTTTCCGCGAGGAAATCGTTCGTGGTCTTTTCCTCCTGGATGAGGCACTTCCGGCAGGCGGGGAAGCGCTTGGCAACTTTCACGCACAGCATTTCCGGTCGTTCCGGCAAGACGAGGGAAAGCGAATTGAGCGGGTAGACCAGGGAGTTGTCCCCCTCGCCCAGCGGTGGAAGGCCCAGCGTCATGCCGACCGTGCCGAAATCGGCCCGGACCTCCCGCGCTCCCGCGGCGATTGCGCTCTCGAGTCCGCTGAAAAAAGCGCAGCTTTCCAACTCCGCCGCATCTTCGGTTTGCACACCCGTTTTTGTTTTCTCCATCGGATCATCCCGCATTCTTGGAGTCCAACTCAGCCGACGCCGTCCTTTCGCAGGTCAGGCCCGCGAAAGCCAGCATCGCCCCCAGGAGGGGGAAAATACCCAGCCACAGGAAAAGGGTACGCGCAGGAATCTGGAGCGAAATGATGCAAAAGTAGCAGCACCCGATTGCCGCCAGACCCGCGAGCCTGCTCCCGAAGCTCGTGGTCGACTTGGTCCGGGCCTGAATGTGCGCCTCCGAGTAACGGTTGATGCACGAATCGATGGCGACCGCCTCCGAGGCCTGGCCCACTCCCACCAGTGCCCCCACCAGGCAGGCAACAACAACGGTGGAGGCCAGGTTGAAACAAAAAAATGAAATCCCTATCAGGGACATCGACAGACCCATTATGAGAAAGCTGGACCGGTAGGCGAAAAAGAAAGGAATAACGAGAGCGGTGACAAAGACCTTCCCCAGGGACTGCGCCGATTCGAAATACCCGTAGGCCGAGAGCCCCTTCGCGATTTCGGACAGGTACACGACGGAGAGCACCGTAAAAGCGCCCCGGCCCACCGCAACGGCAGACCGGGCGAGGAGCAGCAACCGCAGGAAGGGGTTTGCCCAGGTGTAGCGGAGGCCCTCCTTCTGGCTTGCCCAGTATGACTTCTTGCGCACCTTCACATAATCGATCACCTTTTCTCCGGGTAACCGGAGCCGCCGGATCAGCAAAAACGAGACAAAGAAGAAAGCGGGAGCGAGGAAGGAGGCCGTCCGGAGACCGAGGTACGCGCCGGCGAAGCTCGCCAGGGCAAACCCGGCGATATTGCTGGAATGATTGACCGCATCCACCTCGGAGAGAACCTTCGTGCCCTCCCGCACGGGAAAGCTGACCTTGACGACCTTATCCACCGCCGGTTTGAAAAAGATGAAAACGAAATCCCCAAGGAAGGACAGAACGAGAATGACGGCGTAGGGGTAGCCGAGCAGAACCGAGGCGACAAGAAACAGGGCCAGGATCGCGCGGGTCAGATCGGATGCCATGAGAGAAGAGCGTATGTGGATCCGGTCGATCACGGGGCCCGAAATCGCGTTGATTATGATTTCGCAGACATAGCGAAAGACGAGCACCAGGCCTGCAAGCATGGGATCTTTCGTCTTTTCCGCGACCAGCAGGACGGAAAGAATGCGCAGGAAGCCATCCCCCATCCGAGTGGCGAAGCGACTGGCAAGCAGCAGGAAAAAGTCTTTTCTCACTTCTTTTGCAGGCATTCGCTCACCGCGACTTCCCGGGAGGAGAAAAACCGCCCCCGAATCCTTGGAACAGGAATGGACCGGTATTCGGGTTTTGCCGCCAAACCCGCAGCAGTATGGCTCGGAGAATGGACGCGGTGCGCAAGGGACCGCATCCGTTACGCTATGACAGCATACTGCAGGCAAGCAGCAAAAGGCTGCGGCAGAAATCCCGAGGGGGCGCGGGGGAAATCATTTCCCCCGCTCTTTTCCATTAGTTTTATCTTGAACGCAATTTCGTATCAGGCTCCCCCTACCGGCTTTTTGCGCAGGGCAGGAAACCACCGGCGCCCCTCCGTGGCCGGAAAAACGCCCGCTTCCTTTCAGGCCGGCATGTCTAGGGTAAACCGTCTCCCTTGTCGTCCAGAAACGGAACGTAATTGCGATCCGTTGTCAAAATGTGGTTTATCACCCAGTCTTTGATGAAGCTCACAAATTCGCCGCCATGAATATTGATTTCTCCCGCTGCAACTTTCTCCTGCATGGCCGCTATTTCATTCATGAGTTGTTCATGCTTCTTTTTGTGCCTGTCATATCCCGGGTACCCATGCTTGAGCATCAGGACTTCTTCGTCGTTGAAATGATTCCGGGCGAAACCGATCAGGGAATTTATCATGGTTTGAATGGAATCGCGGTCTTTCTTGATGAATATGGCATCGTAGAGATCGTTGATCCTTGAGAGCAGTTCCTTATGCTCTTGGTCCATATCCCCGATGCACGTCCCGTATTCATCATGCCATTGGAACATCGGCCTGCTTATGAGGGAGGGGTTGAAAATTCTCTCCATCCGCCTGTGGTAGATTTCAAGGAGCTTCCACCGGATGACCGGCATGTTGATAAGCTGGTCGCACGGGATCGTGTACATGAGCGCGCCGTCGGAGACCTTGGCCTCGAAGACGCAGGGCGCGCCGAAAAGTACGCCGCCCTCTCCCCAGAAATCACCCGGCCGCAGGGTCTCCAGCAGATCGTTTTCGAGATACAGAAGGACCCTGCCTTCCCTCACGACGCAAAGATCCCGCGACTCCTGCGGCGGTGCGCAGGTGCACTCCTGAAGAATGCGCGCGATGTGGTTCTGCACGGGGTAGGACACGGCATCCCCGAAGAGCCAGCTCTCCTGGAGGAATTTGCGCTTCTCCTGGAGATTCAGGATCTCGTGATGCAGGTCGTTTTTCCTTATAAAATAGAGGTATAGCTGGAAAGGCAATTTGAGGGCGGTGACGAAATTGGCCGCCGTAAAGGTCTCGGCCGAGGGATTGCCGCTGAGAGCCGATATCTCGCCGACCAGGGCGCCGGCAGCCAGAAAATTGTGGATGCCGGACCTTGTGTTGATCATCTCCACGTGCCCGGAGAGAATCAGGAAGATGGACGCGCTCACGACCCCGGCTTTCAGGAGAATGGTCCCGGGATTGAAAACCGTGAAAGGGCAGTTGAGGAGAATTTCCAACTGGTCCCGGGGGGCCTTGGGGAAGTAGGAGCCGAGAATTTCCAGCGTGCAGTCCCGGAGATAGTCGGTCCGGCTCCTGATCAGGACATCCACCATGCCGAACTGCGCCCCGGAGCCGATTTCCTTTTGCCTTGCGGTAAGCTCCTGCGAGGTGTGCGAAAGGATGATCTTGCCCGAACCGTCCCTTTTGAAATCCTCCGCATTGCCGTGGATCATGCCCCCGCCGACGTCGATCTTTTTGAGATCGGCCCTGTGGAGGTAACGGGAAACCGTAGTCTCATAGAGTTCCTCGGAGATGCCGGGCTCGGATTCCGTGGCGATCATGCCCTTGAGAGTATCGAAGCTGATCGTGTCGGCAAAATGGGCATACGTCTTGAAGCCGTCCGCCGACATCGCCCTGAACAGGAAAACGTCGGTTTCGACGGGGTGGGGAGAATACATCGGCATGACTTCGAAGCCGTCAATGTCGTTCCAGGTCTCCTCATTCAGCTCAACGACGCGAAAGTAGTTATAAAAATCATCCTCTTCACTCGACGTGAGGGCGGCAAGCTTTTTCTTTACCGATGCGATGACCATGGGGGAGGCGAAGTACTTTATCTGCCGGTCGGATTGCATCAGCGCGGGCAGACCGCAAAAGTGATCGTCATGGGAATGGGTGTGGAAGATTCCTTCAATTTCGTTGACGCCGATACTCAGGGCCCTGAGCGAATGGAGGATATTGGGGCCCGCGTCGATCAGGTAGTTTCTGCCCTGGAACATGAGTATGCCGGACATGGCGGGACGGTTTTCATCCCATCCGTCGCCGTCTCCCGAATGGATGACTCCGAAGTACTCGCGCCTGATATTATGGAATCCAAGCGAATAGGGCGGCTGGTAAGATTCCCGCGGTCCCAGGTTGAGGTCCACCGTGACGGAACGGTCCTCGTGGCTGATCTCGAATATATTCAGCCTCAGCCGCTGGATGAAAACGCCGCTGCGGATTTCGACGGCCGAATCCTCCACCGCAAGCTCATCCAGAAACTGCTCGCTTTCGTAGATCTTCCCGAATGCAAACCTGAGCTTCATCTGCATGATCTGCGGAATCATTGCCCGGTTCACGCCGGCATGCATCAGCTCCTGTTCCGTAACCAAGCCGTAGTTGCCCCTGTAGATGTATTTCTTCTGGGAGTTTATCTGCTGCCTGGACCCGATCAGAAGCGGTTTTCGTCCGTTGTTGTTCGGATGGTTGGGAATCAGCATGCCCTGCTTGTAGAGCATCTGCAGAACCGGAAATTCGGAAAGATTCGAAAAGGCCCCGTTCTGTATCAGGATATCGGATAAAAGGATCGCGGTGGGGCCGGTTTCAAAGGCCGTCCCCTGCTCCACCTTCTTTTGTATGAAGCCTTTTCTGGACAGGTGCTTCAGACTGTCTGCAGGGGCACCGCAAAGGATATACAGTTCGGCTTCGGGAACCTCTACCCAGAAAACACCGGTTGAAACCTGCACTTTCCTGAGTCCACTCATAGGCCCTACCTTGCCATTAAGGAAACGGTCGTGTCAGGCGGCAATATCGCCAATCCGCAAAGAAACACAACCGGAAACATATCCGGCTCAAATCAGTAAAATAAGACCGTGCTCCTGTCCCGATACATGCTTTCCCTGAGGAATAGCAAATAGCATAACCTTCTCGCTTGACTAAGTATTTTTTCGGCAAAAGAGCATCTTATTTCTTATATTCATCTTAGCCTGACGCTCCGAGCTCATATGGATACAAAAGGGCTCAAAATCGGAAGAGGGACGGGCTGTGAAGTAATGCGGCACTCACCACGCCCGTTTTCATTTATTATCGTTTATTCCGCTACCAAGTTGGGCAGGAGATTGGTAGAGTATCGATCAAGGCCATGGAGGCCGCCAACGGACATGCCACCCCGGATGAAGGATGGAGCCGTGATCAATTCCATTATCCTCCAGGACGAAAACGGCGGAAGGACGCACCGGGTTCTTCTGCCCTGTATCATAGGAAGGGGCGATGACGCCCAGCTGCATTTCGCCGACGACACCATTTCGCACCGTCACGCCCTGATATCCGCCCAGGGCGACGAGATCTTTATCCAGGACCTTGGAAGCCGAAACGGCCTGGTCGTCAACGGAGAGCGGATTTCGGAAAAATCGCTCCTCGCCCCGGGTGATTCCATTCAACTTGGCCGCGTTTTCCTGAGATATCTCAAGGATGAGCCGGAAATATCCGGCGGTACTGTCATCCTGCATGCATCCGATGCCACGACCGAACTTGAACTCGACCGCCAGCGGCTGAGGTGGATTCATGAAATGACCCTGGAGCTTTCCGAAAACATGGCTTCGAAGCTCCTGGGCGACCGCATTACCTCGAGGCTGCGGCAGGTCTTCAAGTTCGACCAGTTCTACATGGGGCTGTTCCAGGAAGACGGTTCTCTCAGGGCGCCGCTTCGCGATACCGAACAGGAGGAAATCCCGATCAGCAGCACCATCGTAAACAGACTCCTGCAAAACGGGGAGTCTTTCATCCTCGCCGACGCGCTCGGCGCGGAAAACTCCGCCGGCGCGCAGTCCAGCATGGTTACCCTCCGGATACGGTCCGCCATGTGCGTCCCGCTGCTCTATCGCGGGAACATCTACGGGCTGATCTACATGACGTGCGGCATCCCGGGCGTCTACAGCGAGGTCGACCTCGAGTTCCTGAAAACCATAGCTTCCATACTCGGACCAAAAATAGAAAACGCGCGCCTCTGGGCGGAAGTGCGGGAACTCTACGACAACACGGTCGAAACGCTGAAGAAAACCCAGTCGCGGCTAATGAGCATGGAACGCGCAAGGGCCTACGTCTGGCTGGCCCAGGCGATGGCCCATGAGATCAGGAATCCTCTCATGGTCATAGGGGGTATGGCTCGAAGGCTTGCCCACCAGGAACCGGAGGGGGTGTGCCAGACGAGTCTTTCGGCTGTTTTGAGCTCGGCGGAAAGGATCGAAGCCGTTCTGAAAGAGGTGGACAGCTTTGCCGGACTCCCGGTGCCCGCGGCAACGGCACTGCGAATCGACCATGTGATCGCAGAGGAGATTGAAGCAAACCGGGAGAACCTGGAGAGGCTGAAAATCAGGCCGGTCCTTTCGATTTCCACATCGAGGCTCGTAGCCCCGCTTGATGGAAGGCTCTTCGGCAAGGCGCTCGACCTCATATTCCGCGAAGTCGCCTCAAACGTCCCATCCGGGTCCGATCTTCCGGTCTCGGTGACCGACCACAAGAACAGCATCGAGATCTACATCGGTCCGGAGAGCGCCTCGCGCCCCGTTTTCGAAACGCTGGACGCCGATCACGGGGGCAAGCCGCCCACCCTGGGGCTTTTTCTGAACCTTGCCCACAAAATCATATCGGAACAGGGAGGCGAAATACTGCTCGATCCGAACGGGCATTCCCCGTTCCCGCTGCTGATCCGCATTCCGCTGATCTCCGAGCCGCAGCCCTAGCCCGCAGGACACGTCCTCGCGCGGTTTATCCCGCAACCGCCTTCAGTGCTGCGTCGACCTCAGGTCGGGCGCGTCTTCCTTCGCTTTCCCCTTGAGCACGCCGTAAACCTTAAGAGGCTTCGACTTGCCCTTGACCCGTATGGGGTTAAGGACTTCCACTTCAAAGCAGTCCTTCACCTGGCGGTAGGTGTTGTCGGAAATCAGGATTTGCCCGGGTCCGGCCGCCGAGCACAGGCGCGAGGCGATATTCACCGCATCCCCCAGGACGGAATAGCTCATTGTGCGGCTCGATCCGATGTATCCGGCGACCAGTTCGTCCGTATTCACGCCTATTCCGACACGGATTTCCCGCTGAGCGCTCTTGTTGTATTCCTCCAGGGCTGCCTGCATTTCCAAAGCCGCCCGAAGCGCCCGGACGGGATCGTCGCTGTGCGCCACGGGCGCCCCCCAGACGACCATGATCATGTCGCCCACGAACTTATCCACCGTCCCTTCATACCGGAAGGCGATTTCAACCATGATTTCAAAGTGTTCGTTCAGCATCGCAAGCACCTCGGCCGGAGTCATGTTCTCGCACATCGAGGTGAAACCCCGGATATCGGAAAACAGGACGGTCGCCGTCCGGTTCTCGCCCCCTTTTTCGACCTTGAGCTTGCCGGACACAACCATTTCGGCGAGATCGGGGGAGAGCAGCCGCTGGAATCTTTCACGCGTTACCGCCTCCGCCTCGATTCTTTTCGCCATCTCCGCCATTTTGATCAGATTCGCCGTCTGGTGAGCGATGTTTGTGAAGAGCAGCAGGTCCTTCTTGCTGTAGGCCATGACCGCGGCCGAAGACTCGATGATCATGATCCCAAGCAGATCCTCCTCGTAGAGGATGGGCACAGCCATCGAGGAACGGACTTTCTGGCTCACGATGGAGAGCGCGTTCTGGAAACGTTCGTCGGCCAGGGCGTCCGCGCTTATCAGCCCGGCCTTTTCCTCCCTTACGCGCTGCACCAGGGTTGAGGAGATGACGACCTGGTCTTTCTGTGTCGTGGTCTTGTAGGCCTCAAGCTCCATCCGGCCGTCTTCGCGCGCCATCAGGATCACGGCCTGATCGCATTCGAGGAATTCGAAGGTCCTGGCAAGGATGCGGTTGCAGATCCGGTTCAGGTTGAGTTCAAGCCCGATATCCCTCTGGAGTTCAACCGCGACGCGGAGCTTCTCGTAGTCGGCCCTCAAGGCCTTTTCGTCGCCGATGTCCTTTTCCGGCAGGAAGCGGTCCTGCCGCAAAGCGCTGGGGAGGACCTTGTCGAAGACGACAATCTGGCAGCGGTCGTCCTCGAGTTCGACAACACTCTCCGTGCTTCCGGGAAGAAACAGGCACGACGTCATGCCAATGGATATCTCGTCGCCGTTTTCGAGAACGGTTTCGCTCTCAATGCGCTTCTTGTTGAGAAAGGTGCCGTTGCGGCTTCCCAGGTCCCGGACTCTGAATTTGCCGTCCTGCCCCATGTGGATCAGGCAATGGCTCTTTGATACCAGAGGATCGAGGATTCGGACCCGGTTGGCCGAGGAGCGCCCCACTGAATTGGACTCTTCGAGAGTGACTTCCCGGGTCCCTTCACTGCTGCGGATGATCAGCTTCGCCATGCTCCGATTCTCTGCGTAATGGAAGTTGTGTATCCGGCGCGATGCATGCCCTGGTTTCCACCATGATTGACTTTATCATATGATTCATTCCGAATCGCAAGTCTATTGCTTTGGTCTTGATTTTTTGTCCCCAAAAGGACATCCATCGGCAATCCGCCGATAATTGGAACCTTAAGATTTCTATTTGCATATAGAGCGTTTGAAGCTATGCTTCTGCGCAGTATGGCGGAAATCGGCCGAAACCGCGCACAATAACTGATTAACCGTCTGGTTTATTCAGCAGGATCCTCCGTATGATAAAGACTGAGAACTACATCGGAAAAAAGATCGACCAGTTCACGATCGAGGAATTCATCGCGAAGGGCGCAATGGGGATGGTGTTCCGCGCGTTCGATTCGGTGCTCGCCAGAGTGGTCGCTCTCAAACTGATTCCGAGAACGCCGGACGAGAACGCATCGGAAATCGAACTGATCAACCGCGAAGAAGCGCGCAAGCGTTTGATCCAGGAGGCAAAGGCCGCCGGAAAGCTGACCCATCCGAATATTGTCACGATTCACAACTATGGCGAGACCAGCGAGTTCCAGTACATCTGCATGGAATACATCAAGGGCCGCACCCTGGCGGAAATACTGAAGTCCTGGGGTTCCATGCCCCTCAACGAAGCCCTGCCGATTCTGGAACAGATCCTTCTCGCGCTCGAGGCAGCCGACGAGGAGGGCATCGTCCACAGGGACATCAAACCGTCCAACATAATGGTCCTGGAAGACGGCCGGGTCAAAGTCATGGATTTCGGGATCGCAAAGCTCCCTTCTCTTTCCATGACCGTGACCGGAATGGTCCTCGGGACTCCCTACTATATGTCCCCGGAGCAGATCTCCGGAAGAAAGGTGGACACCCGGTCCGATATCTTTTCTCTCGGGGCCGTCTTCTATGAAATACTGACCGGGGCCAAGCCCTTCGATGCGGAAAACACGGCTACCCTGACCTACAAAATAGTCCAGGTCGATCCAATACCCCTTCATGTGATGGACGTGCATATTCCCCAGTCCATCTGGGAAATCGTCTCGAAGGCGCTCGCCAAGGACCCGCTGAAACGCTATCAGCATCCATCGGAAATGCTGGAGGCGATCAGGAACGTATCGAAGCCGTCGCATAAGGATGAAGCCACCATTTTGGCGCCTCCCCCCGAGACCTTCGAAAAAACCGTGCTCGTCGAAGGCCTGCAAACCGGCGCCACTCCCTCCGCGGAACCTCCGAAACCCCCGCCGCCTCCGGCGGACAAGCCTGTCCAAAAACCGGCCCCGCCTCCAGCGCCCCGTGAAGAGGAAAAGCCGGCCAAAGTCCCCGCAGAGGTGGAAAAGCCGAAAGCCAAACCGTCCGAAAAACAGGCCGCCGCGGTTCCTTCCGAACAAGAAAACAGGAAGGGTGCGATGCGGTTCGTTTTGTTCCTCCTTCTCATTGCCGCCGGAGGAGGTCTTGCCTATTGGTATTTCAGCGGACCGCCAAAGGACACGGGGCGCACTACGGCCTCGGCGATGCCTCCCGTTGTTCAGCATACACAGCCCCCGGCGACTCCGCCGCCCGCTACGCAGCCTCCTGCGACGATTGCTCCACCGACCATTCCGCCGGCCACGCAGCCCCCGGCCGTCGAGTACCCCACCCAGGAGATTCAAGTCGATCTCACGGTACCGAAGCCCACCGTGGAAATGCTGCTTGCCGAGGCAGGAAGGAACCTGACGAGCAATCCGGACCTTGCTAAAAAGCAACTGGAAGAAGCTCTGTCGCAGGACCCGAACCACTACTACACCCTCCTCACCATGGCCCGTCTTCTCGCCTACCGCAAGGATTACAGGGGAGCCATCCCATATTACCGGCAGGCGGTGACGGTAAACAACCGTGCTGCCGACGCCTATTTTGAGCTAGGGAGCCTCTACGTGGCTCAAAGCGATTGGAACGCGGCCATTCAGGCCTTTGAATCGAGTCTGGCGCTTTCGCCGCCAAACAGGGCGGATGTTCTCGCCAATCTGGGTTTCTGCCTGATGTCGAAAGGCAACAACATACAGGCGCAGATCTATCTCAAGCAAAGCCTTGAACTGGATCCGGGCAATATGCTGGCAAAAGCCACCATGACAAGCCTGCAAAATGCGGCCCGAGCGGCAACGAAGCCGACCCAGCCTCCAAAAACCACAACCCAGCCTCCGCCGCCAAAACCGCCCGCGCGGACCTCAGCGGTCAGGCTCGAGGGAAATTATTCCGTTACCGGGACCAATCCGAACGGCTCGCAATACAAGGGAACGGCCGTCATAAGGCAGAGCGGAGAAAGGTACACCATTTCCTGGACTATCGCCGGTCAGTCGTTTTCCGGCAGCGGCACGCTGGCCGGGAGGATCCTCACAATCCATTGGAAAGGCTCCTCCGGCGGCGGAATCGTCATATACGGGATCAACGACAATGGAACGCTCCGGGGCAGATGGAGCGACGGCAAGGGTTCCGAAACACTCACTCCCGTCCATTAGGGACCTTCCCGTCATGCGGATATCAGGTCCTCGCAGGTTCCCTGCCTTCCGACACTTGGAGCGCTTCAAACAAATGAAGTGCTCCAAGTCAGTTCATGTTTTTTTTGTTTGATCTTATCCGCCAACAGATAATAAACTAAGTTCAATTTAGTCCCCAATTTTGGCTAGACCAGTCAGTCAGATTCTTTCCATTCGCATTACATCTCCACCGCTCTATCGCAGTTCACCGAATAACCATATGGATGCCTGCCATGGAATGCTCAGTTCCAGCCTGTCGGGGAAACGGTGCAAGAAGGCCCTCAGCCTTCGGAAAAGTCAAACTCGGACTCCTCATTTTCCATCTTCTCGCCTCGGCCGCCCCGATCCTGCAAGCGGGCCCGTCGCACGGGGCCGAAACGCCCATCGGGCGCATCGTCAGCCCACAGGGCGCGGTAGGGGTCCTTCCGCCTGGAACCGACAGCTGGAAGGAAGCCGTGCACGGTCAGGATCTCTTTCCGGGGTCTTCCGTCAAAACCGGCCAGAGTTCCCGTGTCTCGATCCTGTGCATGGACGAAACCCAGCTAAAGCTGAACGAGAACACGGTCGTGGTCCTGAAGAGCGGCGTTCCGTCCCGCCGGCTTGGATTGGCGGCAGCCGTAGCGGGCAAGGAGACCGACCGGAGCCTCTACGAAGTCCCCATCGGCGAAATCTGGCTGAGAAACAAGAACGAGAAAGTCCGCTTTGACGTTCAGACTCCGGCCGTAACCGCCGCGATTCGCGGAACGGAGTTCAATCTCAAAGTAGCCGGGAGCGGAACCACAGCTCTCGTTCTTCTCGAAGGAAAGGTCCACCTTGCAAACCAGCAGGGCCAAATCGACCTCGATCCGGGTGAAGAAGGAATGGCCTCGGTGGGGCAGGCCCCCACCAAGCGCGTCCTGGTGCAGCCCGACGACGCCGTCCAGTGGTCACTCTATTACGCCGGGGTATTCAGCTACAGGGACATCCCCCTGGGAGTGCGCACGGTTGAGTCATCGGATGCGCCGGGCCTGCAGGGCGCACTTTCCGCCTACAACGCCGGAGACCTGAACGGGAGCGAACGCGCAGCCGAACAAATTCTTGCGGGCAACCCCGACAGCGCATCCGCCCGCATTGTTCTCGGATGGATCTGCCTCCAGAGGCAAGACCCCGAAAAGGCTCTCCCCCATTTCAACAAAGCCCTGGAACAAAATGTCTGGAGAGATCTTGCCACATCCGGAATGGCTCTTTCGCTCTACCGCACGGGAGACGCGGTTGGGGCATACAACCTCATGGCCTCCGAGCTTTCGCGGAATCCGCCCACCCCCTTCACGCTCGTCATGTCCGGCTACTTTTCCATGCTGGTCGGCAAAGTCGAGGAAGCAAAGAGGCTGCTTTCGGACAGCCGCATCACCGGCAGGGAAGCTGCCGTTGCCCATGCCCTTCTCGGGCAGATTCACCTGGTCCAGAACCGCAAGGAGGAAGCGGCGAGGGAGGCCGCGCTGGCGTTGGGAGCTCAACCCGATTCGCCGCTTGCGCAAATGAGCTCGGCTCTGACGAAAATTGCTCAATTCGAATTGCCCGCCGCCCGCGCTCATCTTGAAAAAGCCGTGGCTTCGGACCCGCAATTTGTCGAAGCTTATGTCTATCTCGCAAGGATCTGGCTTGGCGCCGAAGATCTCGACAAGGCGTGGGCCGTTATCGGCAAGGCGCTCCAGATTGCGCCCAACGAAAGCGAAGTCCTAAGCCTCGCGGGGTTCGTCCGGCTTGGATACAGGGATTTCGACAAGGCCTCGAAACTCTTCGACAGGGCGGTAAAGGCAAATCCGGCCTTCGGAGAACCGCACCTCGGGCTGGCAAATCTTGCCTTCAAAGACAGGGATTCCGCACGGGGTCTAGCCGAAATGCTCACGGCAACGCTTCTGGAGCCCCGCGTTTCCCTGTATCAGAGCAGCCTCGGAAAGGCACTCTATCAGACACGGGCCTTCGACAAGGCCATGGAAGTCTACGACTACGCCAAGACCCTGGACCGGAACGACCCGACCCCCTATCTCTACAAAGGAATTGCGCTCGCCGACCTCTACCGGCCCGGAGAGGCAATCCAGGAGATCAACAAGTCGATCGAGCTAAACGACAATACCGCGATCTTCCGCTCACGACTCGTGCTCGACCGCGATCTCGCGGTCAGAAACACGAGCCTTGCGCGCGCATTCAGTCAGCTTGGAATGGGCGACTGGGCCTACAGCAAAGCCCTGACAGCCGTCAAAAACGATCCTCTGAACAGCTCGGCACATCTTTTCCTTTTTTCCGCCTTCAGCTCCACGAGGCAAAGAGTCGGCGCCGCAGGCTCCGAGCTGCTCCTCTACCGCCTGCTCTCGCCCGCCAACGCGAACTCTTTCAACCTCTACAGCGACTATACGCCGATGTTCGAAATGCCCTACGGAAGGATCCAGACAAGCATGGAATTCGGATCCTGGTCAAACCACATCGCCCCCTATCAGAACCACTCCATTGAAGCCATAGGCGGCCTTCCCGGCATGGCGGCCGACATCTACGGAGGCTACGAGAGCGATCCCGGGATGAGGAAGGAAAACGGCGACAAGGATTTCATTTACGGTTTTCTCCAGGGAAAGTACGAACCAACCGTGAAGGATTCCCTCTATGCCATGCTTACAAGCTCCAGGACGACCTACGGAGACAACACCAATCTCAACGACTTCCTCTACGTCAACGACAAGAACACCCGTTCATCGGTACGGAACAACTCCGCCGAAGCCGGATATATCCACCGCTTCGCACCCTGGTCCGTTCTCGTCGGCTACTTCACATACGGTCATCAAAACTGGGAAAGAAGGCAACACTACTCGAGCACTTCCACTTTCTACTTTGATTGGGATCCCGAGCACCTGTATCCCATATATGACGACCTGCGCGGTTACGCGTTTCGCCACACCTACACGGATTATCACAACATTCAGCTTCAGCAGCACTTCATGCTGGGAGATCATACGCTTATTGCCGGGTTCGACTACTTTTCGGGCACTCTCGATTATTTCTACCAGGACTCCGGTACCGAGCACTTTTACTCCGATTTTTTCGATGTCCGGTTTCCTTACGATCTCCTGAGCAAATACAATTCACCGGACAGGTCTTATTCCTTCTACGTCCGCGACTACTGGCATATCACGCCGAAGCTGCTGGCCGAACTCGGCATCTCGGGGGACATCACGGACAACTCGCGCTCGGGGTTCGCCAACTCCATTTCTTCGTCCACCGCCAATCCGCTTGTCGGCCTCAACTACGACCTCGACAAGGCAAACACCCTCCGCCTGGCTTACCAGAGCTACGTTAACAACCATGCCCTTCTTTCGCCCGTTATTTCTCCCTCCGAGGTTGCCGGATTCCCGTCACAGATCAACGCCGACAACGGCTCCCAGGTTCAGGAGCTGGGGTTTTCGTGGGAAACGCAGTGGAATCCCCTGACTTTTACCGTTCTGCGCCTCAACGCCCACAAAATCGACAACCCTCAATACAACGTCTTTTCTACCAATGACCAGGAAATCACCATGAGAACGGAACGCTTTCTCGGCTCGATGAGCATAAACCGGCTGCTTACCCCGACCATAGGAATCGCGGCCGGAGTATCGGGGAAAGTGATTTCCATGGATTCTCCGGTCTTCTCTTTCCTGTCGGGAGATTTCTACGAAATAGACACCGCGGCCGGCCTTTCCTACATGCATCCGAGCGGTTGGTTCGCAGGCATCAAGTACACCCTCGTGCATCAGAACCTGAGCGGCCTTAGCGACAGCACGCTTCAGTTCAAGCAGTCGCAATACGACGATATAATCAACCTGGTCGACCTGCGAGTCGGGAAATACTTCGACAACAAACGCGGCCATATCTCTTTGTCGGTGACGAATCTGTTCAAACAGAGGTTTTTTTATCAGACCGAGCCCGTCGCGCTTAACGCCTTCTACCCCGACAGGCTGGTGATGATGCAGGTGGGACTGAATTTCTGAGCGG
>JAJFVB010000254.1 GCA_021372055.1 Desulfobacteraceae bacterium
GGAGACTTCGGACCGTGCGACAGGGCAATGGCTGCCGAACTTCTCAGGACATTCCGGCCGGGGATTCGCGTGAAAGCGGCAGACTAGGCAAACTGACCCCATGATCCTGCTGGAATGTGTTGCCGGAACAGGCTAAAATGGCCCCGGTAAATCGAAAGCGGGAAAATCCCAGCCTAGGAGAGGTTTCGGAGATGAAGGCGCTGGCCGAACATTTCGAGAGCATAATGGACGTTTTTGCCGACGGGATCTATATCAGCGACCGCAACGGCAGGACGATCATGGTGAACACGATGTACGAGCAATTGACCGGGCTCAGCAGAAATGAACTTGTCGGCCACCCCGTAACCAAGCTCGTCAAGCAGGGCATCTTCGATGTCGTTTTGAACCCGTCCATCGTCAAGACCAAAAAGCCCAAGACAACCATCCAGACGACAAAAATGGGGAGGAAAGTCATCCTCAGCGGCTACCCGGTTTTCGATCCGGACGGCCAGGTGGCTCTTGTCGTCACATTTGTCCGGGACATTACCTCGCTTTCGAAGATCAAGGAGGAACTTGCCTATCACCAGGAACTGCTCGACCGGTTCAACGAGGTGCAGTGTTATTCGAGGCGCGACACGGAGCGGGGAAGCTTCGTGTTCGAAAGTCCGCAGATGCGGAGCCTCCTGTCGCTGATCGACTCCATAGCGGTCACGGACGTAACGGTGCTTCTTCTTGGCGAAACGGGCGTTGGCAAGGACGTGCTGGCAAGGCATATCCATGAGAAGAGCGGCCGGAAGGATCAGGCATTCCTCAAGGTGGATTGCGCGGGCATCCCGGCGACTCTTGTCGAGTCCGAACTCTTCGGCTATGACGCGGGAGCTTTCTCCGGCGCGAGCGCCAAGGGGAAACCCGGATTCTTCGAAATGGCGCATAGAGGCACCCTGTTTCTCGACGAAATAGGAGAACTTCCCCTGTCCATGCAGGCAAAACTGCTCAGAATGCTGCAGGACAGGGAAATCGTGCGGGTCGGATCGACCCGGGTAAAAAAGGTTGACGTGCGTTTCATCGCGGCATCAAACCGGAATTTGGAAGAAGCCGTCAAGGAAGGCACTTTCCGACGGGACCTCTTCTACCGGCTTCAGGTGGCCGTCATCCAGGTCCAGCCCCTGCGGGAGAGGCGGGACGACATCCTGCCGCTTGTCCGGCACTTCCTGCGTGTTTTCAATTCGAAATATAAGAAAGACCTGACCCTGACTCCGGAAACCGAATCCGTGCTGCTGCGCTATGAGTGGCCGGGCAATGTCCGTGAACTCGAAAACTTCATCCACGGGCTTGCGATAATGCTTCAGAAAAAATGGATCAATCTCTCCGACCTGCCTCCCACCATGCTGATTTCTCCCAAGGAGGATATGGGAGGATCCCTGAATTCCATAATTGCCGAGATGGAAAAAGAGCTGCTCCGTAAAGCTCTCCAAACATATGGTTCCGCCGCTGAGGTCGCGAATCACTTCAGCGTTGACCGCTCGACGATATTCCGGAAGCTGAGGAAATACTCCCTTCGTTGAGCGGATTGGGTTACGGCCGCACGGTGAATTATTGCAAGCATGCCACTTTTGTTGCAGATATGCGACATTTTGCGCGCATCACATGACGCTTGCCTTCTTGCCGTGCCTGCCGGGATAATATCGTTTTCGGCCCCGGGATGCCTTAACATCATCCTGCAAACGGCCGGAGGCGGGAGGCAAGGGCTGGTGCAGGGATGCGACTTCCCCCGGTGGGGACGGCCTTTGACTGTGACCCTTTTCCCAAGGTCCTTTATTATCGTTTGGCACCATCGTTGCTTTGTCAATCTCCTTAAGGCGTACGCAGACGGGTGGGGACCGTTTTCGCGCCTGAATCTGTGAAGCCCTGCTGCTTCAAGATCGTACTGCACTAATGGGGCGGGAGGTTTCCGTCTGTTCCGAGATCATTTATGGAGGGTTTAAGATGACGTTTTTTGCTTTCAATACCGTATCGAGAATTGTCCACAGCTGGGGCGCCATCCAGGTTCTGCCGGACGAAATCCGCAGGCTGAACAAGGATACCGCCAAGGTCCTCATCGTAAGCGATCCGGGAATTGAGAAGGTGGGGATTCTTGATAAGGCCGCCAAGATACTTGCCGGCGCCGGAATGCAGTCCAGGGCGTTTTCGAAGGTGCAGAGCGACCCGGCTTTCGACAGCGCGGAGGCGAGCATCGCGTTTGCGAAGGAATTCGGTCCGGACCTGGTGATCGGTATAGGCGGGGGCAGCAGCCTCGACATTGCAAAGCTCACGGCCGCGATGCTCAAGAACACCGGGCCGATCGATCGCTATGTAGGCATGGAACTGATTGAAAATCCCGGCATACCCCTTATCCTGATGCCGACGACCGCAGGGACGGGAAGTGAAGTAACGTCGATTTGTGTTCTCTCCGATACGAAAAATCAGGTGAAAAAAGGAATCGTGAGCCGGAACCTGTACGCCCGCACGGTTCTGCTCGACCCTGAGTTGACGGTGGGACTGCCGCCTCACATTACCGCCATGACCGGCATGGACGCGCTTGTCCATGCAACCGAGTCCTATGTTGGCATTCACGCGACTCAGTTCACCGACGCGCTGAACCTGGAAGCAATACGGATCATCGGCGCAAACCTTCGGAATGCTTATAGGAACGGTAACGATCAGGTTGCGCGCACGAACATGCTCTATGCGAGCTGCATGGCCGGCATGGCCTTCTCGAACACCCAAAACGGTCTGGACCACGCTATGGCGCTGGCCATCGGCGGCAGGTTCCACCTCCCGCACGGCCTGCTGACCGCATTCCTGCTGCCCTGGGTGATGGGCTTCAACATGGTGGCAAATCCCGAGAAGTTTGCGAAGATCGCGGTTGCGCTCGGCGAAAACACTGCCGGTATCGACGTAACGAACGCGGCGGGAGCTTCTGTGAAGGCCGTCCAGTCTTTGCTGGACGATCTGAAGATCTCGACAAAGCTCAGCAGCTACGACGTTCCGAAATCCGTCTTCCCCGACCTTGCCAAGTCGACGGTCGGCGCTGTGCGGTTGATCAGCAATAACCCGAGGCCGGTCACCGAAGCGGATGTTATCAAGCTGCTGGAAGAAAATTATTGATACGGACCCGTTGAGCGGGACGGCGGTGCAGGTGGCATGAATCGCCCCCGGCACCTGGACGATCATTGCGGCGGACCACGGTATTTGTGGTCCGCCGTTTCATTTTTTGATCAGCCTTCCCGCGGGGCCTCGAAGAGATTCCCGCCACCGAGCCAGTGGACGTGGTGCGAGCTTTCCTGGATATTCCACTGGCGCGAAGAATAGTCCTCCGGAGTGACGGACGTCAGGAGCCACCGGTAAAATCTCGCCACCGTGACCGGAGAGATCAGCCCGCCCTCGCGCAGAAGTCTGCGGTAATCTTCGCCGTCCGGAAACAGGTCGGGGCCGGCGCTCATCTGCGCGATCAAAAGAGGCGTGTGGACCGGGCTCGGGATGGCGCTGGTTACGAGTATGCCTCTGCCGGCGAGCTCGATTTTGAGGCATTCGTGCAGCATGTAAGATGCGGCCTTCGAGACGCAGTAGGCGGTCGTGCCGATTCTCGGTGTTGTCGCTGAATTGGACCCCACAAACAGAATACGGCTTCCTTCGGCAAGCAGGGGAAGCAGGTGGAGGGTCAGCAAAAGCCGGCCGTCGAGATTGGTTGCCATCGCGCGGCGCCAGGACTCGGGAGAAATCTCCTCAAGACTTTCGATGGGGCATATGCCCGCGGTATGAATGAGGTATTTCAATCGGTTCGAGTTGCCTTCGATTTCGGCTGAAATTGCGGCATAGCTCTCCGGTTTGCCTACATCCGCCACTACGATCCGAACGGGGCCGGATGCCAGTGATGCGGTTTCCCGCAACGGCGCCTCGCGTCTTCCGACGCCAATCACCGTAAGGGGTTCCCGGCTGAGCTCGATTGCAAGGGCGCGGCCGATTCCCGACCCCGCGCCCGTAACCACAACGAAATCTGTTTTTTCTGCCAAGGTGTGATGGCTCCTGCGTGCTTATCTACCGCCTATGCGCGGGTTTCGGGAAAAAGAGAGCCGCGAAGCGCGCCGATATCCGTGCAGCCGACGATCTTGTTGATTTCATCCTGGGTTTTCGAGACGGTCTCCGTCGAAAGATCCTTGACCGTTGCGGCGCAGGCGAACTGGTTCGTCTCATAGCCGAAGAGCCGGAGAGACACTTCTCCGGAACCGTTCGGGTCCTTGCGGTGAACGCTGAAGTGGTCGAACTCAAGCACGACGGAGCGGCCGTGTTCGCTTCCATTTTGCGAGGTGCCGAAAAGGGTCCATGCGACGGCGTCAAGGATCTTTTCCCGATCGACCTCATCGGGAGGGGTGCCCGGGAAGTCGCCTTCGATTCGTTGTACGCGGTTGCCGTTGCCTTCGAAATACAACGTTGCGTTTTTTATCCCGGAGAAGTTACGTATTCGCAATTCCTTCAAGTTCATCGTGATCGTTTCCTTTTGCGCAAGATTGAGAGAGATTGCCAAGTCCAACAAAAAGGCAATATATCACATCCGGGAGATGGAGGGTGACAGGCTTGTGAGCGAAGAATGCGACCATGCGGGCAAGTCCGGGTATTTTTATGAAATGGAGCCGCACCGTTTGATAATTGTTACTGTTTACTCGGATATGCTACACTGTACGCGCTTATCCTTTTGCCCCCTTTGACCCGAAATGGAGAAAGGGCGTCATGGCATTGCGCAAAATCACTTTTTTGCCCCACAACAAGACGATTGCGGTTCCCACCGGAGAGAGCATCCTGCATGCGGCTATGGAGGCCGGAGTTTACGTCCAGGCTTCCTGCGGGGGGGAAGGGCTTTGCGGGAAGTGCCGCGTGGCAATCGAAAGCGGCGATGTTGACGAGACTCCTTCCGAGCACCTGAGCGGCGAGGACCGGGAGAATGACTTTAAGCTCGCCTGCCGCTGCCGGGTCAAAAGCGATCTCGTCGTGAGAATTCCGGCCGAGTCGGAAATTGACGCGACCGTGCTGGGCAAATTCATGTCGCCCAGGGTCACCGCGCGCATCCGGCATACGAACATAGAGGAACTCAAGAGCAGGGGCCTGTTCATCCCGCCCGTGGAGAAAAAATACCTTGAAATGGCCAAGCCGACGGCCGACGACAACCTTGCGGACACAAGCCGCCTTATCAGCTATCTCAAGACTCAACACCACGAGCATCGGCTCGTTGTCGAACTCCCCGTTATCCGCAAGATCCCGGACATCCTGCGCGCCGCCTGCTACAAAGTCACCGCCACCCTCACGAGGCCGGTCGTCGACGACGGGAAGACGCACATCAGCAATATCGAACCCGGCGATACGAGCCACCGCAACTATGCGATCGCGGTCGATATCGGCACCACCACCGTATATGGGCAGCTGATCGACCTTCATTCGGGCGAAGTGCTCTCCGAGCACGGTGATTTCAACGGGCAGATCAGCTACGGCGAGGACATCATAAGCCGGATCATGATCACGGAAAAACCCGGCGGGCTCGATAAGATGCATGAAGTCCTCATCCGATCGATAAACGGGATTATCGACAGGGTCATCGGAAGCTCCACCGTGCGGCGCGAAGAGATTTCCACCATCACCTTGGCCGGCAACACCACCATGACGCAGATCCTTCTCAAGATAAATCCGCGCTACATAAGGCGCTCGCCCTATGTTCCGGCCTCGACGCTCTACCCGCAGATCCGCGCCATAGACTTGGGGCTCGATTTGGCGGTGCACGCCACGGCGCTGGTCTATCCGAACATTTCGAGCTTTGTCGGCGGTGACATCGTCTCCGGCATCATGGGATCGGGCATTTATCTTTCGAAGAGGCTGTCGCTATTCATCGACATCGGCACGAACGCCGAAATCGTAATCGGCAACCGGGACTGGCTGACCTGCGCCGCGTGCTCGGCGGGCCCCGCTTTCGAAGGCGGCGGCATCCAGTTCGGAATGCGGGCCGACAAGGGCGCAATAGAGGATTTCCTTATCGACCCCTGCACGCTCGCTCCCATGATCCGCACGGTCGGGGACGTCAGGCCGAAGGGAATCTGCGGTTCCGGGCTCATCAACATGGTGGCCAACCTGTTCGAGACGGGAATCATCGACAACCTCGGGGCTTTTCACCGGGATCTGCATTCGAAGCGCATCCGCGAAAGGGACGGTGTCTACGAATACGTGCTTGCCTGGAGCGACGAAACGCAGATCGGAAGGGACATCGTTCTGACGGAAAACGACATCGAAAACCTTATCAGGGCGAAGGGGGCGATTTACAGCGGCTGCCAGACGCTGCTTGAAGAAGTGGGATTGAAAATCTCGGATCTGGATCGCATTTTCCTCGCGGGGGGCTTCGGGAGCCAGGTGGATGTCGAAAAGGCCATGACAATCGGTCTGCTTCCCGAGATCGCACCCGAAAAAATCCGGTACATCGGCAACAGTTCCCTTCTGGGGGCCAGGCTGTGCTCCCTCACGAACAGGGTCAGAAAAGACGTTGTCGATGTGATGAAAAAGATGACGAACTTTGAACTCTCCGAAACCTCCTCCTACATGGAACACTATGTGGCCGCTCTGTTCCTTCCGCACACGGACCTTGACCTTTTCCCCAAGCTCAAGAGTCGTCTTCAGGCGCGAAAGACGAACTGCGCCGCGCAAGCCGGGTAGAAGCCAAAAGTCTGCAAGAACTCTCGAATTGTGGAAGCAGCCCGGGCCCGTCGCGGCGACGGGCCCGGGCTGCATGAGTTTTTGCGCGCCGGAGGGGCGGGAATGCATGAGCCGATGTATCGGAGGGCAACGCAGGCTTTGCCTGATCGCGGCGACGATGAAAATTTGTTATTCACTCCATAATTTAAATTAAGTTGCATTTTTGTGATAGCTGAACTAATCGGAGGTATGCAACTATTAGTAGTATATGGAATGAGAAATGCCTCAAACAGGGGTGAAAAGATGCAAGAAGCGAAGGTCCGCCGCACCATAGACGCACACGCCGGGACATCCTTCTCCAATATCGACGATTTCAGCGAATTCCTCGAACTGCAGGCCACCAGGATGGAGTTGAGCGGATTTATGTCCGAAGCGACAAACCTGAGGAAATGGGCCGCGGAACTGAACAACAAATCCCTTGAGGTATCACGATCAGTCGAAATTGAGTGAGAAGCGGCGTACTTTCCGTACGGGCGCCCCTTCCATTGCGCAATCGGAGGTCATCCGCCGCTTGCCGAAATTCCGGCAAGCGCCTCAAGTGCCGGCGAATTGCATCAATCCACCGGCTTCCATCACTTATCCGCTTCTTCAGTCCCCGGTGACGTTTCGATTCTCCCTCCTATAACGAAGATTCCGATTTCCGCCAGCAGGTTTGGGAACTTGTGGACGCGTCCCCCGTCTCCGAGGTATTCCGCGCGTTCTATCCTGATGTTTTTATGCCGGCAGAAATCGAAAAAATCGGAGATGCTGAGGAAATGGAGATTCGGCGTCTCATACCAGGGATAGGGCAGAGAAGCCGTAACCGGAGCCCTTCCGTGGAAGAAAAGCTGAATCCTCGTTCTGTAATGGGCAAAGTTGGGAAAACCGACGATTACCCTTTTGCCCACCCTGAGGGCATCCGCCATCACCGATTCGACGTGTATCAGTTGCTGGAGGCTCTGGTTGAGGATCACGTAATCGAACGATCCGTCAGGGTACTCGGAGAGCCCGGAGTCTATGTCGCCGTGGTAGACGTTCAAGCCTCGCGCAACGCAGGTGTAGATCGCATGCTCGTCGATCTCGAGCCCCTGGCCGTGGACTCCCCTGTCGCTGATCAGAAGGTAGAGCAGCTCTCCGGTGCCGCATCCCAGATCGAGTACCGAAGAGCCCGGCTCAATAAGTGAAGCGATGACGCTGTGATCCAGCCTTTCTTCATATGCCGGCATTGTCGGTCATTACCTCGTATCCGTTGTAAACTTTTTTCAGGAAGTGCGTGATCAGATGCGTCTCTTCCTCTATCTCGAGCAGAAAGGCATCGTGCCCGTAGGTCGAATCGATTTCGCAGTAACTTGCCTCTATTCCCGCCAGCTTGCACGCCCTTGCGATTTCCTTGGTCTGGTACGTCGGATAGAGCCAGTCGGATTTGAAGGCGAGCACGAGCACCTTGGCGTCAATGCCTCGCAGCAGGTGATGAAGCGGCTTGCCACGTCCCGCATCGAAGTTGTCCATCGCTTTGGTGATGAACAAATAGGAATTGGCGTCGAAGCGCTTCACGAAATTTTCGCCGTGATACTGAAGATACCCCTCCACCTCGAAATCGGGGTCGAATTTGAAGGGCTGGATGCAGTCCTTGCGCTGACGCCCGAATTTATCATGCATGGAAATGTCGCTCATATAGGTGATGTGGCCGACCATCCTGGCCACGGACAACCCCCTGGCGGGCGGGGGGCCTTCGTAGTAGTCGCCCGATTTCCAGTCGATATCCGCCATGATCGCCTGTCTGCCGACCTCATTGAAGGCAATCTGCTGGGGCGAATGCCTGATGGCGGTGGATATCGGAATGGCGCTTCGCACCTGCCCGGGGTATCTCGTCAGCCACGCGAGCACCTGCATGCCGCCCATGGAGCCTCCCGCGACGCTCAGAAGCCGTTCAATCCCGAAGTGGTCCACGAGCAGTTTCTGGCAGTGCACCATATCGCCGATGGAAATAAGCGGGAACCGCAATCCGTAAGGCTTTCCGGTTGAAGGATCGATGCTTGACGGTCCTGTGCTCCCTTTGCACCCGCCGAGTATATTGGAACACATTATGAAATACTTGTCGGTATCGAAAGCTTTTCCCGGTCCGATGAAACCGTTCCACCATCCCGGTTTTCGGTCTCCGTGATGAAAACCGGCCGCGTGGGCGTCCCCCGAAAGGGCATGCACGATCAGGACCGCGTTGGTGCGGTCGCGATTCAGCTTCCCGTACGTTTCGTATGCGATTGTGACCGCCTGGAGGCTCTCGCCGCATTCAAGCTGCAGCCCTCCGGGTGGCGAGATCGTGACGGTATGGGTCTCTGCGATACCGAGGTCGTTTTGCCTGCTCAACTGATCATCTCCGAAAAATCATGCTTCTTTGAAAAGCCAGGTGGAAAGGTATCTCTCGCCCGTGTCGGGTAACACCACGACGATTGTCTTGCCCTTGTTTTCCTCCCGCCCGGCCAGCTCCAGGGCTGCCCAACAGGCGGCTCCGCCGGATATTCCCGCAAGGATTCCCTCGGTTCTGGCGAGCATCCGGCTTGTCTGTCCGGCGTCGCTGTCCTTCACGGTAATGATCTCATCGAGAATTGCCGTGTTGAGGACATCCGGAATAAAGCCGGCCCCGATTCCCTGAATCTTGTGCGGTCCCGGGCGCCCTCCGGACAGAACGGGAGAGGACTCGGGTTCGACGGCGACCGCCTTGAAATCCTTTTTCCTCTGCTTTATTGCTTCTGCAATTCCTGTGATTGTACCGCCTGTTCCGATACCGGCAACCACAATGTCGACCGCGCCGTCCGTGTCGTTCCAGATCTCCTCTGCCGTGGTCTTCCGGTGGACTTCGGGGTTGGCCGGATTCGTGAATTGCTGCGGAATGAACGCATTGGGCGTATCACGCATGAGTTGTTCGGCCTTCCGGACCGCTCCCGGCATTCCTTCCGCCCCCGGGGTCAGCACGACCTCGGCGCCCAGTATTGCGAGAAGCTGCCTGCGCTCGACGCTCATGGTGTCGGGCATCGTCAGGATAAGCTTGTAGCCCCTGGCGGCGGCGACGAAGGCCAGGGCGATCCCCGTGTTCCCGCTGGTCGGCTCGATGATGACCGAATCGGCCTTGAGCAACCCCCGTTTTTCGGCGTCGTCTATCATGGCGACGCCGATTCTGTCTTTCACGCTCGAAAGAGGATTGAAAGACTCGATTTTTGCCAGAATTGCTGCACCCTTCCCCTCGGCTATCCTGTTCAACCTTACAAGAGGGGTGTTGCCGACCGTCTTCGTGATATCGGTAAAGATCCTCGCCATGATTAGTCTCCTCCGACTGCTTTTTGGAGCGCATGGCCGATGTCGTTGAGAATGTCGTCGATATTTTCAAGGCCGATCGAAAGCCTGATATAATCGGCCGTCACTCCCGCCGACTCCTGCTCCTCGCTTGTGAGTTGCTGATGGGTCGTCGAAGCCGGGTGGATGACCAGGCTTTTGGCGTCCCCGATGTTTGCGAGATGGGAAAGGAGTCCCAGAGAGTCGATGAACTTCTTCCCGGCTTCAAGTCCGCCTTTGATCCCGAACCCCACCAGCGCCCCGAAGCCGGACTTGAGGTACTTTTCCGCGACGGGATGGTTCGGATTATCATTGAGGCCGGGGTAGACGACCCAATTCACGAGAGGATGCTTCCGGAGATACTGCGCCACCTTCAGGGCATTTTCGGAATGCCGCTCAACCCTGAGCTTGAGAGTTTCCAGCCCCTGAAGCAGGAGAAATGCGCTGAAAGGACTCATCGCGGGGCCAAGGTCGCGAAGCCACTGGACGCGTGTTTTCACGATAACCGCCACGCCGTCTTTTCCGGTCGAGCCGTGGAAG
>JAJFVB010000269.1 GCA_021372055.1 Desulfobacteraceae bacterium
ACCATGTCGTTTGTCGAAAAGGCATCCATCAGTTCCCTGCCCTTGGACAGGACCTTCTCTATGCGCGAATCGGAGACGGGAGCTTCCTGGTCTTCGGTGCTGGGCTGCGCGGCCGATGGGCACAGCATCTTCTCCAGCCTCCCGAGAGACTCGGCGGACCCGGAAAAAGTGAGGCTGAATTTCCCGCCCGTCGTTCCGTCCGGGAGAACCATGAGCTCGCCGCCCCAGCCCTTTATGAGCCCGTTCAGCCTCGCGAACTCGGCGGGTCCGCCCGGCGTTTTCGCCACGAGTTCCGCCGCCGCTGAGGTGTCCGGTTTGGGCGCGGCCTCAGCACGCACTTCGGGAGGCAGGTCTGCCATTGTCACATCGCCCGCTCCATCCGACGGCACCGGGCCCAGTATTTCGAGTATCTCGTCCACGTTGATCGACGCGCCTGCTTCAGGCGCAGTACTTTTCATTTGGTCCACAAGCGAGCTGACCGCAAACCCGAAAGCTGCGATGGCATCCACATTGCCGCCGGATGCTATCTGGCCGGTGAGGTATTTTTCGAGCTCTATTCCTGCCCTCTGGAGTTCCTCGAGTCCAAACATCGCCGCCGTTGTATGAAAGGACTGCAGAGACTGGCGAGAAGTTTCCACCCCCCTTTCATCAGCTCCACCAAGCGCAGTAAGACTCTCTTCGGTAGATTTCAGTATCTTGACCAGCTCGATCCAGTCTTCTTTTTCGATCGCTATCATTTTACGCTTTCCTCGTAAAGGCTGATGATTCCCTTTACATCGATGATGAGGGCAACTTTTCCATCTCCAAGAATCGCTCCGCCTGAAATCCCGGGAAGCTGGCGGAAAAGTCCGCCGAGGCTCTTGATGACGACCTCCTGCCGACCGACGATTTCATCGGCCAGAAGGCAATAGGAATGCTTCCCCTCGCTTACCACCAGCAGCAGCCCTTCCCAGGGATTCCGGTATCGCGGCTCTTCGTTGAAGAAGCTGTGGAGGCGGACCAGTGGCATGAGGGCTTCCCGGACCTTTACCACCTCCCCCCTGCCCTGGATGGTAAAGTAGGAGTCCTGGGCGGGCCGCAAAGATTCCTTCAATGCGATTGTGGGAACAATAAAGCGCTCCTGCCCGATCTGGATGACCATTCCGTCGATAATCGCCATGGTAAGCGGGAGTTTCATCTGGAAGTAGGAACCACGTCCCAGCTGACTCGCGATCTCCATTTTTCCCCGCAACCGTTCGACGCACTTTTTGACCACGTCCATTCCGACGCCACGCCCGGAGACTTCGGTGACTTTGTCCCTGGTGGAAAAACCGGGATGGAAAATCAGTTCGAAAACCGCCCTCTCATCAAGCACATCCGCAGGCGAAATGATGCCCCGTTCGATGGCCTTGGAGCGTATCTTTTCGACATTGAGCCCCCGGCCGTCATCCTGGATATCGATTACGATATTGCCGCCCTTCTGCTCGGCGGCTATTTCGACGGTGCCGACGGGGTCTTTGCCCGCTTTTTCGCGCTCATCCGGGGTTTCGATTCCGTGGTCCACGGAGTTGCGGATCATGTGGACAAGCGGCTCGTAGATTTCCTCGACCATGTTCCTGTCGATTTCGGTCTCCTCGCCCTTCATCAGGAGCGTGACTTCCTTCCCGGATTTCTTCGCGAGGTCGCGCACCAGCCGGATCATCTTCTGGAAAGTGCTCTTTATCGGAACCATCCGCATCGACATGCTGATGCGCTGGAGTTCCGCCGTGATGCGGTTTAGCTGAACGCTGTCTTTCTGGAGTTTCTGATCCTTTATGCCGAGGATCTCGGGGTTCTGGAGGACCATGGACTGGGCGATGACCAGCTCGCCGACCATGTCGACAAGGTTGTCCAGTTTGTGGGTGTCGATGCGGACCGAGGAGGCGCTCTCCATGCTGTGGCGCTGTTCGCGGAGCGCTTTGGAGACTTCCCTCGGGCTTGCCGTGCCCTCGCTGATGAGGGTCTCGCCAAGCTTCTGCCCGCTGGCTCGGCTTTTTTCCGCAGCGTCCTCGACGGTATCGGAGTCCAGAACACCGTGTTCGACCAGGATCTGGCCGATCTTGCGCACCGGCAGGTTTTCATCCTGCTCGGCATCGCCGCTGAAATTTTTCACTCTTTCGAGAAAGGTGAGCACTATCGGGTGGGTTTGCGACGAAGGCTCCCCATCTTGTTCCAGTTCCTGGAGCAGGGCCTTGAGAATGTCCGTCGCGGTAAGAACGATATCGATCACCGAGTCGGTAACGGCCAGCTTGCCCGACCTCGCGGCATCGAGCAGATTTTCCACCTCATGGCTGAGGTGGTGGATTTCCGTCAGATTGAGAAAACCCGCAACTCCCTTTATGCTGTGGAAGGGCCGGAAAACGGCATTGATGGCTTCGTTGTCGTTCGGGTCGGTTTCCAGGGCAAGCATGTTGAGTTCGATCGAGGAGAGGTGTTCCTTGGACTCCTCGACGAAGTCCTTCAGCAACTCGGGGTCCTGCACCTCGAACCCTTCCGATTCGCCCTGCTTCTCGGGAGCTGCGGCGCGCATCGGAGTCGAGGGCTCCATCAGGACCGTCTCGTTCTCATCGGAAAGAGGCTGCGCGGATGCAAAAAAATCATCATCATCGTCCGGAACCGCCTCCCGCGGCGGCTCGACCCCGTACATCGGGTCATCCATGCCGTCGTCCAGACTTCCGGTTTGGAGAAGGCCGAGAACGCGCTGGATTTCGCGCCAGTCACCATCGCGATCGGGGGACTCTTCCAGGATAAGGCGTTTGAAGATCAGGCGAACCTTCGCGATCATCCTGGACCGGGGTCCGCCGGACTCCAGTTTTCCTTCCAGGTCATCGAGAAGATTCAGGCACTCTCCGATCCCCATCAAATCGTCCGGACCATCTATCACGCCATTGGAGAGCTGAAGCAGTATGTTTTCCATCTATAGCCGCCTATAAGAACCCAGAATCCATGTTGAGGAAGAAACAGCTTGCGGCGTCGGACGATAATTCCCCCGAAGTCAACCTTCCCGTTAAGGCACGAAATCCGAAATCGAAGTCGTCCGCGGCGTTACCTCGGAACGATCTTGACCAGCTTTTCCTCCAGGGTCGCCGCCGTGAAAGGCTTTACGATGTAGTTGCTGACCCTGGCCTTGACGGCTTCGACTATGTTTTCCTTCTGTGCTTCGGCCGTGACCATCAGGAAGGGAATGTCCTTTGTGCTGTCGTTGCTCCGGACGGCCTTGAGCAAATCCAGCCCCGTCATCCTGGGCATGTTCCAGTCCGAGACGATAAGGTCTATCTTGTTGACCTTCAGCAGATCGAGAGCCGCCGAGCCATCCTCCGCTTCGAGAATGTTCTCGAAATCGAGGTCCCGCAAAATCTTCCGGACGATGCGGCGCATCGTGAGAAAGTCATCCACTATGAGCACCGTCATATCTTTATACGCCATTTACTGCTACCTCCCTGTTACCCGGAGATGTGCCACTTGTTCTTCATTCGACCGGCCTTCGGTGCGGCAGTCGAGAAGTGCTATCTTTCCGAACTCAAAATTTTGAAAAGCGTCCGAGGAATTTCGGTCAAAGGCACGACAGTCTCCGCAGCCCCCGCCTTTATGGCCTCTTTGGGCATTCCGAAAACAACGCAACTCGCCTCGTCCTGGGCGATCGTGTGCGCGCCCGCCGTGCGCATCTCGAGCAACCCCGCGGCGCCGTCCCTTCCCATCCCCGTCATTATCACGCCCAGCGCATTCGCTCCGGCGTATTTGGCGACGGAATGGAACAACACGTCGACAGCCGGGCGCTGGTGAAAAACGAGGGGGCCGTTCTTAATCTCCGTATAATACGTTCCGCCCACTCTTTTCAACAACATATGAAAGTTTCCGGGAGCGATGAGCGCGGTTCCCGGCAAAACGGCATCGCCGTCCTTGGCCTCGCGCACTTCGATCTGGCACAGCGTATTGAGGCGGTTGGCGAATGCGGTCGTAAAGCGCGGCGGCATATGCTGCACAATGACTATGCCGGGACTGTTCCCGGGCATCTCCATGAGAACCGCCTTGAGGGCTTCCGTTCCGCCCGTCGAGGCTCCCATGGCGATAACCTTGTGCGTCGTGCGCTTCAGGGCCTGGCTGACGCTCGCGTCGACCGTTCTTCCGACCTGCTGTCCCGCGGGCCGCACGGGAGGCACGTGCATCCGCACGTTGGCCGCAGCCCGGATTTTTTCGGCCAACTGCACGCTCATATCTCCCACCGCATAGGAACCGCCCGGCTTTGCCAGCACCTCGACGGCCCCGAACTCCATGGCTTCAAGCGCCATTTCGCTGTTGGCCGGGGTAAGCGAGCTGACAATGATGGTCGGCACGGGATGGTACCGCATCAGCTTGCGCAGAAAGCTCAGCCCGTCCATGCGGGGCATTTCGATATCGAGAGTGATCACATCCGGCTTGAGGGCCACAATCTTGTCACGCGCGACATAAGGGTCGGGAGCGGTCCCGATCACGGCAATGTCGGAATACTTCGACAGTTCCTGCGTGAAAATCTTCCGGACTATCGCCGAATCATCTACAACCAGTACTCTAATCTGATTCATAATATTGCCCGCAGTCTAACAGTTCCCCGATCAGCACGCCTCGCAGGGCACATAGTTCAGGACTGCCGTCCCGGCAGGCTCGCCGTAACACCCGAAGCGGAGGCCTGTCGTCGTCTCGGTTCCATTTGTCTCTGAAGTTTCGATTTTCCAGGCTCTGGGGATTCCCAGCCGCAGATCGGAATTGTCCATGCGCGCGTGATAGCCGCCCCCGACCATGTTGGCCAGTTCCCGCAGGGCATCCTGCAGGTCGTCTTCGTCGACATCCTCTTCGTCTATTCCAAGCAGATTGGCCGTGAGCGCCTTGGCGAAGTCCCGCTTCACCTGCAGGCTGATCGCCAGCCGTCCCTTGTGATTCAGGAGACAGATCTCGGATCCGTATTCGAAATCTTCCTTTTCGCAATCCCCTTCTTCAAAATCGACCATGCAAAAGAACATGGTCTCGAGGACCTCAGAAATCACATCCTTCAGTACTGGTTCCCACTGCGAATTCATCCGTTTCTCCCATAACCCTGCTTAGCATCGTTCCGATCTCTTCAGGACGGAACGGCTTGCGTATGTAGCCGCTCGCCCCCAGTGCAAGAAGCTGCTTCAGACGTATCTCGCTGGCTTCGGTCGTGACAAAGACAATGGGAGTATCCTTGCACAGATCTTTGTCCCGCAGCGACTGGATGAAAGTGAATCCGTCCATCACCGGCATGTGGATATCGGATAGGATCAGGTCGACCCATCTGCCGTCGAGCAAATCCAGCGCTTCCTGTCCGTTGGATGCCTCCAGGAACTCCCCGACTTTGAATCCCGACATCTGGAGAGTCTTCCGGATTACCTTGCGCATCGACTTGGAATCGTCCACGATCAGAACGTTATAGGACATGACGCCCCTCGTGCCTCACACTTGATCTGAAAAGCAGGTCAAATCTCAATTTCGCCCTCGCCGCCGCCAACCTTAAGGATGACCCGTCCACTCGACATTTCCAGGCGCACCGTGCGGTTAACAACTCCTCCGATATGTTCCGAGGCTATGGATACATTGTTTCGCCAAAAGATCTTGCGCATCGCCATGTAATTGCGCTTACCGATATTGAACAGCCCGTTCTGGTCCAGAATCTGAGCTCCCCCGAAAGCCTTGACGATCGTTTTTTCCTTTTTCGCCCCGAACTGATAGCTCTGCTTGAACAGGTTGATGATGCCGGTGTCGGCAAACATATTCGGATTGGTTTTCGCTTTTTCGGAGTCGAGAGAGGATTCCGGCAGCATATAGTGCAGCATGCCCCCCACTCTCGCGACCGGGTCAAATATGACCACAGCGATACAAGACCCCAGGGAGTAGGTGATCAGGACATCATCGGGCGAGTTGCTTATCGCCATGTCCGCTACACCGACTACTCTTCTGGTCTGAGACTTATCGGTTGACGCCGGGTATTCCATCAGAAATTCTATCCCGAGTTGTCCGGATTCAATTTCGGTATACGGCAGGCCGCACATAGGTCAACTTGTGACTCAACCCCGTCAGGCTTTCCGAATGGCCGACAAAGAGGTACCCGCCCGGGCCCAGATAGCCCGCCATTTTGTTCACGAGTTCCTCCTGGGTTTTCTTGTCGAAGTAGATCATCACGTTTCTGCAGAAGATGAAGTCGAAGGGGCCCTTGAAAGGGTAGCCCTCTTTCAGATTCAGACGCCGAAACGTTATGATTCGCTTGAGATGAGGAGCGATTTCGTATTCGGCCCTCCCGTTGCCGTTTCCGTTTTTCCGGAAATGCAACTGTCTCAGCGCAGGCGGCACTTTTTGAACTTTGTCATCCGTATAGGCGCCCTTGCTCGCGACTTCCAGGGCACGTGTCGAAATGTCGGTGGCAAGGATTCGAAAATCCCATTTCATGGCATCCGGAAGATTGGCAAGAACGCACATGGCCAGACTGTAGGGCTCCTCGCCGGTCGAGCATCCGGCACTCCATATCCTGACCCTGCCGTCCCTGCCCTTGCACTTTTTTTCGACCAACTCGGGCAAAGCGATTTTTTCGAGAAATTCGAAGTGCTGCGCTTCCCTGAAAAAGAACGTGAGATTGGTGGAGACGGAATCGAGGAAATTGATGAACTCACCCGCGTTTCCCGGCGACGTGATGACCCGGAAATAGTCCTCGTAGGTACGGATGCCGGTGAGTCTCA
>JAJFVB010000276.1 GCA_021372055.1 Desulfobacteraceae bacterium
GCGCAGCTGCGTGTGGGGTGTGGGGAGCAGGCTCCCCACGGTCTGAAAGCTTGGTTGGTATCCTACCAGTCGGGTCGCCTCGGCAGTATCTGCGAGTCGGCCGAAGCGGGTGGCTGAAGGTCGCCGGGAATATCCTTCACGGGGAGCACGTTCCCCCAGTCGGTCCTGGACCGCATGGTCCTGATTGTCTCCTCGGACACGAAATCCTTCTGGAGCCGAGGTTGCCAGCCGCCCCCCAAGGCTTTGTAGAGCGAGACCAGGCTCGTCGTGACGGACCCTCTGGCCTGCGTCAGCCGGTCCTGCTGCTGAACGAGTGACTGCTGTGCGGTGAGCAGCCTCTGGAAATCGATCGCACCTTCGCGGTACTGAATGGTCGAGAGGTCAACGGCCCTTTTTGCCGCGTCCACGCTTTGGCTAAGAAGCGCAACCTGATCCTGTCCCTTGAGGAAGGAAACCAGGGAGTCCTCCACCTCTTTTGCCGCGGTGAGCACCGTGTTGGCGTAATTCACGAGCAACTGCTGAAAACGGGCGTCCTGCACGCGCACATTGCTGCGGATTCTCCCGTAATTGAGTATCGGCCACTGGATGGTCGGGCCGGTCGTCATGGTGAAGCTGCGCCAGGAAAAAAGGTCGGAAAAATTGCTCCCGTGCGTATTTGTGAAGGGGGAATCGCTGGCCAGAAAGCCGAAGGAACCGGTCAGCGAAATGCGGGGGAAAAGTTCCGCCCTGGCTATGCCTATCTGCGCGCACTGGGCCGCCGCCTGGAGTTCTGCGCTCCGTACGTCGGGACGGCGCTTGATCAGCTCGGCCGGAATACCCACGGCGACCTCCGAGGGAGGAACGGGAATCGTGTTCGCACCCTGGAGAAGTTCCGTGAGGTCTGAGGGCGGAACGCCGAGGAAGACGCTCAACGCATGCTTTGCCTGCTTCAAACCGATTTCCAGGGAAGGAATCTGCGATTCGGTATCGTAGAGCTGGGCTTTGGCCTGCTGCACGTCAAGGTCGGTTACCGCCCCGTTGCGGTACCGCGCTTCAACGAGGTCGAAGGAACTTCTCTGGAGTTCGACGTTCTCTCGAGCCACCTGAAGGCGTTCCTCGTATATGCGCACGAGGGCATAGGTCGAAGCGACGCTTCCCGTGAGGCTCACGAGAGCGGTGTCATAGTCCGCAACGGATGCGGCCATGCTGGCGTCCGCGGACTCAACCGAGCGGCGGTATTTTCCCCAGAAATCAAGTTCCCACCCCGCACTGAGGGAATAATTGTACGTCTGGTAGTTGAGGTCGCCCGAGGTGCTGTTCGCCGCGTTCCTGCTGGCCTGGGAGTTCGTATAGCCTGCTTCCAGCTGCTGCTGCTGGGGAAACTGGCTTCCGATCGCGATTCCGAGCTGCGCCCTGGCTTCCAGGACCCTCAAGCCCGCCACCTGGAGATTCGGATTCTGCCTTCGCGCCGTTTCGATCAAATTGTTGAGCACGGGATCTTCAAAAACGGTCCACCACTGCGTGTAGTCGGCAGCCTCCTGCTTTACCCTCCGGTCGTCGGATTCGACATAAGCCGGGGCGACCGGAGCGCCGGGCCTGGTGAAGTTCGGGCCCAGCGCGGTGCAACCGGAAGAAAGGAGCGTCGCAATGCCCATGGACAACAGCAATAACGACCTGACGGCCCCACGATCAAAAGTCGGTGCCGGCTCGGTTCGAAGAATCCGGGAACCGCGGCCCCCGGTCCGCTTTTCTCCCTTCAGCATTACGTCTCCATTTTCTGTTTGAACCAGTGATTCGGACGCGTCCGATAACGGTGCGTCAGCTCCGTATTTCCCGGGCATGAAGCCTGAATTATTTCACCTCCTGCCATGTCCTGTCGGGATCGAAAATCTTGATTGCGCGCGCGGCGGCATTCGTTCGCGGGCCGAAGTCTTTCTGATAGACCTTTCCGTCATGGTTCACCATGAAGGTCATGATGCCGGATGCTCCGTATCTGGCGGGGGATGCTATGAGGGCAAATCCTCCGACCATTTTCCCCTTGTGCACATAGCTGAAAGCGCCACCCGGCGCGTTTTTGCCCTGAGCCTTCAGGATTCTGTAGTAATAGCCGTGGTAAGGCGCGTCGGGAGTTTCCTGCTTATAGCCTTCGATCTGTGCGTTAGCCAGAAAGAGGCCAACGGGGCTCGGTTTCTCGTTTGGCGTCGTATCCCAGTAGAGGCCGTTTTGCTTTCCGGGATCGCTGAGAAACTCCTGGGCATACTGCGGTACGCCGTCGCCCGAGTAATTTCCTGAAGCGTACTCACGCTGCGCGTCGACATAGGCGAGGCATGCCTGGATGACCCCGAGTTCGTTTCTCCCGATGCGGCGGCTCAGGATTTCCTCCTTGCCGCTCTTTGTATCGAAGTACCACTTGCCCTTCAGTTCCCTGATGGGAATGGGAAAAGGCCAGTTGTTCTTCCCAAGCTCGAGGATGACCTTGTTGTCCCCCATTTTGACCATCTCATGCTTTTCCTCGTATACTTTGACGGCCATGGCGCCGGTTTCGGCATCGACCACCGGATCACCCGAGTGGATCAGTTCGTCGGAGCCCGGTCCGAGGATCGCCGAAATCGCCCTTTCGTCCTTGTTCCTGATAGCATCGAAAAACGCTTTCACCGCTTCTTCCGGCGATTCGAAAACGGCCTGTTTTACAGCACCCTTGACAACGGCGGAAGCGCTTGCGGCGAATCCGGCCAGGAGCAGGGCGGCGACTGCAAAAGATATCCATGCAAGGCGGCAGTTGAAATGCCTTTTCCTGTCTCTTATAGATGAGAGCATAATAGAACCTCCATCGAAGTTTAGAGAATACGGCTCATTGTATCAGGCGCATGAAAAGCGCACGCGGGGATTACCTTCGTCCTCGGAAACCGCCGCCGCCACCGCCGCCCAGTCGTGAGCCTTCACGACTGGCTTGGCCGCGGCTTGATTGCTCCCAGCTTCCGCTGCCGTGTCCCATTCCTTCAAATGCCGTACTTCTGTACATATCGCCGCTGCTTCGACTGTAGGATCCGGCCCCGCGCGACATATCGGACGAAGCCTGAGACCTCGCCGGTTCCCTGTAGCCGGATGAAGCCGAAGGTTGCGTTCTGGCGCCGTCCCTGTATCCGGTGCCGCTTGTGGAAGGCTGCCTGCCGGTATCCCTCTGAGCGCTCGTGCCGGTGGGCGGTCTCGTGGCGGATGTTTTCGCTCCCGGTTGCTGCGTGGGCTGCTTGCGCCCGCTGTCCTGCGGCCTTACCTGCTGCGAAGGCTGTTTTGATCCGGAATCGGGCGTACGGCCCCTGTAGTCTTTCCTGGCATCCGGTGAACCCGGCTGAGCCTTGGAATATTTCTGTTTCGTGGTGTCGTCCCTGTAGGCAACACCCTTTCTGTGGGAAGGATCGTGCTGCCATGGCTGATTGTTCGGGCCGGGAGGTTGCGGACCGACATGGGGACCGGGCGGTTGCGGTCCGGGCCCGGGTTTAGGTCCGGGTCCTGGACCAGGGCCGGGACCGGGGCCAGGGCCGTGATGAGGCGGCGGGGGAGGACCGAAGTTGTTGATATTGACGTTTATCGTATGATTGCCCCAGCCCCAGGCTCCCCAGCCGTCGCAAAAGGCAACCCCGACCGCCACTCCTGCGGCGAAAGCGAGCCCCGGCGCCACGACCGGGGGACCCCAGTAGTACGGCGGGTACGCCGGATAGGGCCACGCCCCGTAGACTACCGTCGGGCTGTAGGCGGGAACATATATGACTTCCGGGCTGGCGGGTTCGATGCGGATGATCTTTTCCTCGACGATGACTCTTTGCTCCCTGCTCGTCTTGAGATTATTCTGAGCGTAGGCCTTTGAGCGCAGTCGCTGCACCGTGTCCATTACGTCGGCCTGCTGCGCCAGGAATGCGTCACCCAAGCCCTGCGTCCAATCGAGTTGATCGCTCATCATCGCGAGAACGTCCGGAAAAGCTGCAAGGGCTTTGACGCTCGGATCCCAGGACATTTTATTAACGGCCGCCGTCAGTTTGTCGCCCTTGAGCTTGCTGTTCTGCTTTACCCAGCGGTCAGCCTGGACGATTTCAAGCGGATAGGTCGACGCCATGAGAACCTGAGCCAGCAAGGCGTCCGGATATAGCGCGATGGGGGCCAGCATCTGATCCAGTTGTTCCTGTTTGAAAACCTTGTCGTTCCCCGGTCCGGCGGCAAAAGCACCGATTGGGGCCGCGAGCAGCAGTGCAATCAAAAAAATAGCAGCATGCTTGAACACCTTCCCCGGATTCATGTTTTTTCTCCTTTGTGACTTCAGATGTAATAACTGCCGATATGGGAAAAGGAATTGCTTCATGCAAGTGCGCACCAATTGTAAAGCACAATTGACACTCCGGTTTGATGAACCGGATTCGTCGCTATCTGTGGTGTATGGCCACGCTCCACGGCATGTTGAAAATCCCGTAAAGCATACAGCAATCCTTTTTTGTCAGCAATTCACTTTCAATAAAACTGAGAAGCGTCAAGTGCAGAATCTCCGGGAAACTGCCAAAGAGCGCTTTTGAAAAGCGTGGGGAGTTGCCCGCCACACCCATACGGCGCTACGGGGCTCATTTTGTGGCGCTACGACTGCGGCCGATACGTGCGGAGGTGCGGGGGAATCATTTCCCTGCTTTTTGGCGTCCTGCTAGGAATAATCCGCCCGGAAACGTTCCTGTAAAAGATGCAGAGTCATAAATTCGGCGCGAGTGGAAGTTAATACTTGACAGGAAAGTGTAATCCGGCAAAGTTCAACGCGGGTTTCGACCTTGGGGTTCTGAAAACGGTGCGATCTGCACGCAATCGTAATATTATGAAGTGTCTCAAACCATAGCGGTCCCCGGTTCGTTCGGGACGAGTCCCCAGTTGCGCCGCCGATCATGGCTGAAACACGTTCCTGCGCGGTTTTTTTTCTTTTCGTCCAATCCGGCGATTTTGTTTAACGATGCCGGTGAGGATCGATCTGGAGAGTTTTTCGATGCAACCCGAAATCATAATTACACGCCCTTCCGAAAAAACGCTCCTGGTCAGCCTTTCGGGATGTTGGACAGCTGAGTGTTCATGGCCCGATTTCGAGCAGACCCGGACCCGGATGGATTCGTTTGCGGGTGTCGCGCGCGTCACGTTCGATTCGCGGGCCATAACGGAATGGGATTCGGGGATTTTGGTTTTTCTGACCGATGTATTCCGGCATTGCCGAAAAAAGAACATCGAGATAGAGGATCAGGGTTTGCCGCCGGGTGTCACGAGAATGTTGAAGCTGGTGTTCTCGGTGCCCGAAAAAGAAGGGGCTCGCAGTTCCGGCGCCAGGATGTCGATGCTGGCGCGTCTGGGGACGCGGACTTTGCAGAGGATGCGTGCCTCCGGCGAGGCGGTGGGTTTCCTGGGGGAAGTCGCGGTTGCCGTCGGCAGGCTTTTTTGCGGAAAAGCGCGTTTCCGGCGTTCCGACCTCGTGCTGTTCATCCAGGAGAGCGGCGCGCAGGCCGTTCCCATTGTCTCGCTTATAAGTTTGCTGGTCGGCCTCATACTCGCCTTCACCGGAGCCGTTCAGCTCATGCTGTTCGGCGCGCAGATCTACGTGGCGAGTCTTGTCGGGATCGGCATGGTCCGCGTAATGGGCGCGATCATGGTCGGGATCATCATGGCCGGACGGACGGGGGCTTCATTTGCCGCACAGCTTGGGACGATGCAGGTAAACGAGGAGATAGACGCCTTCAAGACTCTCGGTGTTTCCCCCGTAGAGTTTCTCGTGTTGCCGCGCATGGTGGCTCTTACCCTGATGATGCCGCTTCTGTGCGTTTACGCCGATTTGATGGGAATTCTCGGCGGGTTGGTCGTCGGGGTCACGATGCTCGACTTGAACGTCTGGGAATACGTGGACATGACGCGCCAGTCCGTGGAACTCAAACAGTTCTGGATCGGGATTGCGCACAGCACGGTGTTCGGAGTTCTGATTTCCCTGGCTGGCTGCATGCGGGGAATGCAGTGCGGAAGGAACTCCCAGGCGGTCGGTGTTGCCACGACCTCGGCGGTGGTTACGGGCATAGTGAGCATCATCATCGCCACGGCGATCATAACGGTGATCTGCAACGTGCTGGGGATCTAGGAAAGATCCGCCCGCATCGCGGGGATGCCGGATTCGCGCTTGCCCCGGAAAAGCAGGGAGCCGGCGCGGCTTGTATCGGCAAAATGGAGTTGAGGCATGACGGATACGAAGGCGCACATCGAGGTGCGAAACCTCACGATGGCCTACGGAGACTTTGTAATTCAGCGGGATCTGAATTTTACGATAAACCGGGGCGACATCTTCATTATCATGGGGGGGAGCGGTTGCGGGAAGAGCACGCTCCTGAGGCATCTGGTGGGGCTGCAGCGGCCGGCGAAAGGGGAGGTGCTCTATGAGGGAAAGAGCTTCTGGGATGCTTCGGCGGAAGAGCAGTCCGGGCTCATGCAGCGTTTCGGGATCCTCTATCAGAGCGGAGCGCTTTGGAGTTCCATGACACTGGCGGAAAACGTCGCGCTGCCGCTTCAGGAGTACACGAGGCTCGGCAAATCGCAGATTGCCAGGATGGTGTCCCTGAAGCTCGCTTTGGTCGGACTTGCGGGATTCGAGGAATTCTACCCTTCGGAAATAAGCGGCGGGATGAAAAAGCGGGCCGGGCTTGCCCGAGCGATGGCGCTTGATCCCGATCTGCTCTTCTTTGACGAACCCTCTGCGGGGCTGGACCCCCTGAGCGCGAAGAGGCTTGACGATCTCATACTGGAACTGCGGGAAAGCCTCGGGGCGACGATTGTGGTCGTCACTCATGAACTGGCAAGTATCTTCGCAATAGGCAACAACTCGGTTTTTCTCGATGCCGGAAGAAGGACAATGACGGCGATGGGCAATCCCAGGGACCTGCTGGCAGGCAGCAATCCCGAAATAGTGGAATTTCTGACTCGGGGGGGCTCTGCGGCCTGATTCCGGCCCGAGTTTTGAGACGTATCAAACCGTGAGAGGAACGAATTACCTTCATGAGTGCCAAGACCAATCCAAAACTGATCGGTGCGTTTGTGCTCGGTGCTGCGGCCCTGGTGGTGGCGGCGGTCGTTACATTCGGCAGCGGCAAGCTCTTCAGTGACAGGGAGCGATGCGTCCTTTTCTTTGACAGTTCGGTCAAGGGATTGAGCGTGGGAGCCCCCGTGCTTTTCCGCGGCGTTAAAGTGGGTTCCGTGGTCGATATCAGCCTCGTTTTCGATTCGCAGGACGTCACGTTTAGAATTCCCGTGGTGATTGAGGTGGAATTCGACAGAGTGACCGAGGCGCACGCCGACCCGCGAAAGAAGCCGGATGCCAATTCCGAGAGGGTGCTCCTCAAGAAGCTCATCGAAAAGGGGCTGAGGGCGCAGCTGAACACCCAGAGTTTCCTGACGGGCCAGCTGTACGTGATGATAGACCTCTTCCCCGATTCCGCGGTGCGTCTGACGGGGATCAAGTCCAATTACGTCGAGCTGCCGACCATTCCGTCTCC
>JAJFVB010000026.1 GCA_021372055.1 Desulfobacteraceae bacterium
GTAGGAACAGGACAGATTACACTGGTACGTCAGGACAAAAGTGATCGCCCCCCGGTTGAAGGGCCTGTTCGGCACAAGGTCCCTGTCGGCGAAAGCACTTACGAAGTTTCTCATCTCATCCTGCTCGCCTGCCGCGCTCAGAGTCGTAAGATGACCCCTTTTGAGGAGATGCTCCTTTTCAACAGGCAACAGGAAAGAGAAATCGCCTCCCTCCCGGGACGAAATCAATGCACGGGCGATTTCCGAAGGAACCACATCCATGCACATCGAAAAACCGTTGTAGAGCAGGGAATTCCCGTCGCCGATTTCGACAGCGTTAAGATAGCAACTAGGCCTCACTGATTTTTTCCCACTTAGCCGGACCGGCTAGCCGCGAACGGCCGCTCAGGCCCAGAAACCGCAATCCATGCTCCGGTTGTCGCGCTTTTCCGCTGTCGCGAGGTCGCGCGCCAGGGAGTTATGATCCAATCGGTTCTCTTCGAAAGGCATATTCACCGGCCTGATTCTTCCGACGTTCGGCGAACTCTCCACAGATCCCGGTGCCGCTTGTTTGATCTTGCTCATGTCTTGTCTCCTTTGCTCTATTTGCTCAATGAATGGACGACGCCGCCCTCTTCTCCGCTTGCTCCACTTGTTGCACGAGATAGCAGGATCTCAAGGTCTGTGCCACGAACAGCTTATTTTGAAGACAGAAGTTCTTTACAGCCGAGCCTCCGTGAGTCCTAGTCCGACTTATGCAGCCTCCTCCGCAGAAGAGTGCTATGGAGCATTGGAGACACTCGGGCATATTTTCCAGGTATCTTTTCCTGTAAATGTCCCTGAGTTCGAAGAACTCGAGTTCGCCTCCGGCGAGGGTCCCCACGCGCCTGTCCTTGAACCCGGCCTCCTCGAGGCATTCATAGATATCTCCCAGAGGGTCCACCGCGTAGTGCAGACCCGTGCTGACCGCGCAGTATCGCGGTTGAGACCAGTTCTCTATGGTCCTCACATTCATCATTTGTTCAAGAAAATCGAAATTCTGAATGGGAGGTTTTTTCTGTATGAGCGCCACATGCTGAAACAGTGCGGAAAAAACGTCGGAATCCGAGGAAGAAAGCTCGCCGGCATGGAAAGCATGCACAGGCGCAAAATAGACCTCCACGCTGTCGTGCCCCAGGATCTTTTCCCGCTCGAGATACTCTATCAGCACTCGAGCAGCTTCAAGCCTGCCGGGATGAAGATGGATGCGAACGATGGCTCTGGCCCCCGCGCTCACCACATGGGAAAGGGCACGGACCGTCTTTTCAAAAGTCGGAGCGCCGGATCGAGTGACCCTGTTCTCATCATGGAACCTCCGCCCCCCGTCCAACGTCACCTGCACACTGTTGATTTTCCCCCTTGCCGCACCGATTAAGTCGAGCATCCTCGGCAGCATAACCCCGTTGGTCGTGGTGGAGACCACGATCCCGTGTTCCTTCGCATACCGGAGAATCCGCTCTATCGTGAGGCGATTTCCCGGAAGCATGGGCTCACCGCCGAAGAGGATAAATCGCAATCTGTCCTTGGCCGCGTTGGGAAACAGGCTGTCAAGATGCTTATCGAAGAACCCTTCGACAAAGGCCTCGCTCATGGATGGAAGATGCGACGCCTTCCTGACGCGGCTCTGGAAGCAGTACGTGCAGGAAAGGTTGCATTTGTAGGTCAGGATAAAAGTCAATATTCTCCCAATGTCGGGTTGCCTGTTCCGATCAAGGTCTCTTTCCGCGATGGCGCGCGCAAGTTTCCCTATCGCTTCCCGCTCACCCTTGACGGTCTTCCTGGTAAGGTGGCCCCTTTTGGCGAGATGTTCCCTTTCGGCTGGTGTGAGAAAGGAGAGAGCCCCTCCCTCCGAAGAAGCAACCAGTCGAGTCGCGATCTCTGTCGGCAGAATGTCGATGCACATGGAAAAACCATTATAGAGGAGAGAGTTGCCGTCACCGATTTCGACCGCGTTGAGATAGCAGCTCGGCCTCACATCTTCCTCCTTATTTCGACTGAAAGGCTGGCCGCGAGCACCATACGGGCACGGAGCAGGCAACCGGGACAGCGGCGTCCTCGTGGAGCCCCTTCCCGGGCAACGCCTTTCTTCGACTCAAGTCTATCATTGAATAGAACTAGTATAGTATTTTTCAATGACATTTACAAAATAAGACCGAAGGCGTTGTATCATTTGTATCGGGTAAATCGGTATTCGAGCAAATAAGGTCAGGCTTTTCCAAATCAGGCATGCATCAATTGTTCGCCGGGCAGAAAAGGAATTTGCCGGAACGATGGCTGGCGGCAGATGTTGATACCTCTCAGGGCATCAAAAAGCGGGGGAATGATTCCCATGCTTTTCAAAAGCGTTTTTTCGGAGACTTTCGGATTTCCCGTCGATCAGGCGTCCTCAAGGCTTCCCGCCGGATTCAGCTTCCTTGCCCATTGGCGAATTGCCAGCGCTTCATCTTCCGGTATCCCAAGCGAGAGCAAAAACTCGTGATGGGCCTCGGGCGCCCGGTGCTCGAACTCGGCATGCCACCGGTCCATCCCCTGCTCATCCATGCCGGCCGCTCGAAGCATCTCCACCCACATATCTCTGTCCACATCCTGCTTTTCTCTTTGCTCGGCCATGCCCTTCAGCATAGCGCAAAGAAGCCCCTGCTTGGCTTTGAGCGAGAGTATCTCCTCTTCGATCTCCTTCAGCCGTTTCTCGAACAGATGTACGCAGGGCCTGTCTTCCGAGCGGAGAATGGTCTTTATGTCGTCAATCGAAAGACTCGTCCGACGGAGCGTGCAGATCCGATCGAGGCGTTGCGCATCCTCTTCGGAGTATATGCGATATCCCGTGGACGTCCGGCCGGGGGGCGACAAAAGACCAATGCGGTCGTAGTAGAGAAGCGTGCTCCGGGAAAGGCCGAACAAACGGGCTAACTTCGATATGGTAAATGAACTCATGGATCTCGAACTTTCCGGGGAAGCAGTGGTGGCCATCCACTGCCCCTTTGTCGGTTTATTTGCTTTCCGCGCGAATCTCCCCGATTTTCTCAGCGGGGAATCCGAGCCACTCCAGGAAACTCTGATGTGCTTCGGGATGACGCGACTCAAAGATGCGATGCCATTTCATCATCGCCCCCTCGTCGAGCCCAATTTCCTTGAACATGCTTACCCACTCATCCACAGTTACCTGATTTCGCATTGTACAACTCCCTTGTTGAATTGGTTTTTCAAATACGTCACGACCGTGATGATTCGACATATAAACTGTGAACCAGTAGGCGGGAAAAGGGAAAAATGAAGAGAATCCATTTTCAGGATGAAAAAGCCATTATCGGCAGCACATCATTTTCCACCCGCCAGTCCGTAGCGAATCGGATTGATCCCGATGATCCACATGGTTCCCCCAACCACCACATCGAGGATGCGCCAGACGATCGGCTTCCGGAAAATCGGATCAAGAATCCTCGATCCATACCCCAGACCGTAGAACCAGGCAAACGAAGCCGTCACGGCACTGAGAAAGAAAAGGAACCGGTCCATGTGGGCAAAATGCGCCGCCAGGCTGCCGAGCAGCAACACGGTATCCAAATATACGTGGGGGATTCAACAGGGACAGGGCCAGAGCGCTCAGAGTCACCTTCACAGGGTATCGGACGGTGGAGAAGAGGAAATCCCTTGACATGAAATCGCGGGAGTGGTTACCAACGAACCGGGGTGAGTGGCAAACCCGACGGACAGTTTGGCAAAAACATCACAAAGAGGAGCAACCGGGATGGAGCATCGCATTTCCATCATAACCCTCGGAGTCGCCGACCTGGAGCGCTCCGTTCGTTTCTACAGAGACGGTCTTGGCTTTCCGACCAATTACAGGGCAGGCGAGTCCGTCGCCTTTTTCGCCACGGACGGCGTCCGCCTGGCGCTCTATCCCCTCGACAAGCTCGCCGAGGACATATCCCCGTCGCTTCAGCCCGAAAAGAACCGGTTCGGCGGGATCACACTCGCGCACAACACACGCACCAGGGAGGAGGTCGCAGCCGTTCTCCAAACGGCGGAAGGTGCGGGAGGCACAATCGTCAAGCCCGCGCAGGACGTCTTCTGGGGCGGGCACAGCGGGTACTTCTCCGACCCCGACGGATACTTCTGGGAAGTTGCATGGGGACCGATGTTCCGATTTGCTCCCGACGGCTCCCTTCTGATCGATCCCGAACAATAGTCCACCCGGAGCCCGGACCCTGGTGATGTTCACCGGTCGCCCCATCCCATCCGGGGACAGGCCAAGCGCGCCCTGCGCAATCGGAATCATAAAGCCAGAATCTTCGGATACTTAGCCAGAGCATACCCGGCCGCGATCAAACTCGATCCCGGCTCATTTCTCCCCGGCATTATCAATGCGCGACCGTTTATGAAAAAATTAAACTTTTCCACGGATGATTCCGAAAAGGAGCAGAAGAGGTTGACTTTGGCGTTGAGAACATCCGGGGGAGAAGCATGGAACTAGATCGCGATATCAAGATCTTATTGGTGGAAGATTCCAAAATGACTCGGAAGCTCGAGTTAAAAGTCCTCACCGAACTGGGCTTCCAAAACGTGGTCGAGGCCGACGACGGGAACTCCGCCATCGCCAAACTGACCGAGCACAACGACATACGCCTGATCATAAGCGACTGGAACATGCCGGGCAAAGACGGCTTCGAACTGCTCAAATGGGTTCGCTCCTCCGATGAGAGCAAGAAGTCCATACCCTTTGTGATGGCAACCGCTCGAGGCGAAAAGAAGGAAAACGCCAAGGCCTCGGAGGCCGGAGTTTCGAGCTTTATCACCAAACCCTTTGGCCCGCCGGAACTGAAGGAAATAATTGAAAAGATCTTCGGCGGGGCTGAAAAGAAAGATGCTGCGGAGGAAAAACGCGAGCGTCCCCGAATTTCGGAATCCGGCAAGCTGCTGCTCAACGTCGCCCATATCCAGATTACGGACCATCTCGGCCTCGGGGTCCTCAAGAGCCTGATCGCAACCAACAGGGTCGTTCCCCAACACTTTGAACTCCAAACCCGCTGCATGGGCGGCTGGAATCCGGTGCAGCACACGCTGGAAAGCGGCGAAGTGGATGCCGCTTTCGTTCTGGCCCCGATCGCGATGGATCTTTTCGGCTTCGGCGTGCCCATAAAGATGGTGCTTCTCGCCCACAAGAACGGCAGTATCTGCGTGCGGAAAAAGACCGTATCGAAGATGTCGATACAGGAGTCGTTCAGGAACAAATGCTTTTTCATCCCGCACGCCATGTCCGTGCACCACATGCTGTCCCACATGTTCCTGAGGGAAATCGGGCTCAACCCCGGCATGCAGGGCGGAGGCAAGACCAATGTCAGCTTCGAGGTTGTTCCGCCGGTCAAGATGCCCGAGATGCTTGCAAACAATCCGGATGCGTGCGGGTTCATGGTTGCCGAACCCATGGGAACCAAGGCGATAGCCGCGGGCATTGCCTCCCAGCTTTTCCTCACGGGCGAACTCTGGGAGAACCATCCGTGCTGCGTGCTGGCCGTGCGGGACGAGATCATACAAAATCATGCCGAGGCGCTCCAGGAATTCACCGATCTCCTGGTCCAGGCGGGCGATTTCATCCGGCAGCGGCCCGAATCCGCGGCCGAAATCGCCGTTGACTTTCTCGACCCCGACAAGTCGCTGGGGTTGAAATTGCCCATCATCAGAAGCGTTCTGACCGAAGCAAAAGGCATCAGAACGAGCGACCTGCTCCCCTCTCATGAAGACTTCGACCGGATTCAGAAATACATGGTCAATGAAATGGGGATCGGAAGCATGATCGACGTCGGCAAATTCATCGACACCCGATTCGCGGAAATCGCATGCAGGGGGCTTTCCGCCCCGAAACGGGAGTCTTCGATGCGGGATGTGCCGCATGCGGTTCAGAGCATCCTGGAGCGGGCAAAAGAAAGGGGCTCGGCGAAAAGCATGCTGGGCAAAGAAGGCAAGTACCTTTTCTTCACTCTCGACAACCAGGAATACGGGATTGAGATTTTCTCGGTCAAGGAAGTAATCCGGATGATGCCGGTCAGGACCATTCCCCAGACTCCTCCCTTCGTAAGAGGCGTCATAAACCTTCGCGGAAAAGTCATACCCGTTCTGGACCTGCGGATCAAATTCGGGAAAGGCGAATGCGAATACGGCGAAAGAGCCTGCATCGTCATCCTGGAGATCCCGGGGGAGGACAGGATCTTTCATTTCGGAATCGCCGTCGATTCCGTTTCCGAAGTCATGACCATCAAAGCTCAGGATACCGAGGAAGCCCAATCCCTCCCCGGCTGCAACACGGGCTACATTCTGGCCATGGCAAAGATCAACAACACCGCCAAGATTCTGCTCAATGCCTCGCGCCTTTTCAGCGAGTCCGAAACGAGGGCAATCAGGAAGGTGGCATAGAAGCCGGCCCCAAAGGCTCGGATAGACAGCACGGAAAGTGCCGGAGAACGCTTTTAAAAAGCGTGGGGAGCACGCCCCCACGCCCCCACGCCGCTACGCGGCTCATTTTGGCGCCACGGCGGCTGCGGGCTACTTTTTTTTCCGCGACATTCCGGCGGCAAGCACCCCGGCTGCAAAACCGAAGAAGTGCCCGGTCCAGCTCACTCCGGGCATGACGACAAAAAGCGAGAACAGCGCATACCCATAATAGGAGGCGACGACAATCGACAGGATCAGCGCGAACAGTTCCCGGCGAAACAGGCCGATCCCCAGCAGGTAGCCTAACAGGCCGAAGATGATGCCGCTGGCCCCGATGTGCAGCGAATTCGGGGCTCCGAGCAGCCATGTCGCGCCCCCGCCGAGCAGCGCCGTGAAAACGATCGTCTCAAAGGTCTCCCTCCGGCTGTAGGCAAGCGCCAGGAAAAGAAGAGGTCCCAGGGCGAGCGAGTTCGAAATCAGGTGCCCCAACCCGGCGTGCAGGAAGGGCGCGAACACAAGGCCCTCCAGCCCCGCGATTCTCCGCGGCCGGATCCCGTGGCTTTGCAGGTCGAAAGGCAGGAAGACACTGAGAAAATAAACCACCCAGAGACACGCCACACAGAGGAAGGCGATTTCCACATTCTCGGAATTTTTCTTCACAACATTCTCCGATGAGCTCACTGCTCCAGCTGCTGCAATTACAGGATGAATTGATAGAGTATGGAATCAACCCGATACGTGGAATCGGCTGATGCCGGGCTGAATCCCCGGGGAATCGGGCGGGAAAGGATCATTGCCCGGCGGACTTCGACACTGCGCCGTCACGGAAAACTATGCCATGGACTCGTCGAGCCGTCTACAAAGAACCGCCCGTATTCGATGGAGAATCGGCCGCGGGCGTAGCGCCCAAATGAGCCGCGTAGCGGCGTGGAGGTGTGTGGGGGGCGCGCGCCACGCTTTTCAAAAGCGTTCCTTGGTGCATTCTTGAACGCAAATGCGTATGAAAAGCAGATTGTGGATGGCAAAAGGGGGAATAGCCGGGGTATCGGGGGCATGGCGGGCAGGCG
>JAJFVB010000061.1 GCA_021372055.1 Desulfobacteraceae bacterium
GGTGACATACCCCTGCTGCAGGTAGTACCCAAACGTGTCGACCAGTCCGCCCAGGGTCGAACTCATATTGGCAGCTCTCTGGTCGCACACGGACATCGGGACGTGCATGGTCTTGCCGTCGCAAATTCCGGATTCATAGATCAGGAGGGCATGAGGGGCGTTGAGCATATTCGCGGTCATGATGCCGACCATGGGAAGGCCGGTGCCCGCGAAGACGATGTCGTCGTCCCTGACTTCATGGGCAACCGCGATCGCCATGAGTTCGGGCAGGAGATACTCGCCGCTTTTTGCGGGCTCATCGGGGATCTTGTCAACCAGATACATCAGTTCTTCAATGGATTTGCTCATTGCTGTCCCCCTTTTTAGTAACCGCTTCGAGCGACGGACAGAGGCATTTTCATCCTGGGCGCGGGCTTTTTGCCTCTCATCATTCTCGTGCTGTAGCCGGTGATGCTGTCGGCCTTGAGGTCGAGCAGCTTCTTGGCTCCGAGCTTCTCGATGAATTCCTCCCAGTTTTTGGGACCAAAAACCCACTCGTCCAGGAATTTTTTCTGGTCCTCTTCCTTCCGCGAGGCCGCATCCATCATGCGCATGAACGGGGCGTCATAGTCATAGTAGAACGGAACAGAACTGGGGAAGGCCCCCCAGGGATTTACAACGATGCAGTCGACGGTGAAAAACGGGATCTGGTTGTTTTCGGGATCCTTTCGCAGCTCGGCCTCAGGCACCAGTTCCTCGCAGATGAGGACCACTTTGTCCGAAGCAAAGGCGATTTCCTTGTCAATGGTCCCGACTCCGCGCCAGCGGGCGGTTCCCTTGTCCCCCGCCTGGGCGACGTGAATGACGGCCAGATCGGGTCTTGCCGCCGGCAGAAGCACGACTTCGCCCTCGCCGAAGAAGGGCTCCTCCATTTGAAGGAATTTTTTCCGCGCGATTTTCGGATTGTTGCCGTCTCGAAGACCGGCCCGTCCGAGAGAATCGAAATCGGGATTGTAGAGGTCGGACCCCAGCGGGGCATAGTAGGGGATAAACGGTGCTCCGATGGCTCCGGCGAGGAACCTCATGGCGGTAGCTCCGTGGGAATAATCCTCAAGGATGATCTGGCCCGCCTTGTAGCGCCGGTCGAGATTGATATCGAGCTTACCGGCCATCTCGCCCCAGCCCATCCAGTTCGTCTCGAAGATCTTCATCGCACCCACCGCGTTGAGCAGCCAGGTGCAGCAGGAGCCGTGCCGATCCATGACGTGCAGGTCCTTAAACCCCTGCCTTACAACCTCCCAAGCCCATGAGAACGGATTTCTGTTAAAACCCGTAAAGCCGCTGAATGCGCAAATCAGACCGTCGCGCATGTACTTGGTCACGGCGTCTTCAAGTGACAGGATCTCGGCCTGCTTGCGTTGCCTGAGAGCACGTGGCATTTGGACTACCTCCTTTCGGGAATGCATTTCAAAAGCGTATCGGATGACAACGGACGTCCTCTGAGGGGAGTGAACATTTCACCTCCTTCCATGGTGCGTATAGCCGGATGGAATACTGCCGTTTGCGGCGGGCGAGTCTGCCGCAAGGGTGAAAACGGGCTTTGCCGAAGCCGACAATGACGATGCTGCAGAGAAGTCTAGACAGCCAAGAGAGCCGGGAAAGTAACGAAGCAGAGAAGAGATCGAAGCTCGGTATGGAATCCGAGCGCATGATAGGGCGGAATGGATTTGCAGTCAAGCAGAAGTCAGGAGGCGGCTTGCCTCAGAAATGATTTTGGAAAACTCATGGATCCGGGTCGTTAGTACCAAATTGCGTTCAACTTGATACCTCTCGGGACGCCAAAGAGCGGGAGGATGATTCCCCCGCACCCCCGCAAAATGAGCGGCGTGGGGGTGTGGGGGGCGCAGTTCCCCACGCTTTTCAAAACAGGGGGGCTCAGGGCAGGTCCGGGGGGAGTTCGCGGACTTTCGGAAGGTAGATTACAAAGGTCGCGCCCAGTCCGTGTTTGCTGATCACCTCAATCGATCCCCCGTAGTCCTGAACGATCTGCTTGCAGGTGTAGAGCCCGAGGCCCGTTCCGAATCCGCCGGACATCCCGACCTCTTTTTCCTTCGTGCTGAAAAAGGGCTCGAAGATCCTGCCCTGCAACTCTATCGGGATTCCCGGACCCGTGTCCTGGATGGCTATGACTATTTCGGATTCGTTCTGGCCGGTTCTGATGGTCAGGACTCCCCGCCCTTTCATGGCCTCTGCGGCATTGCACAGGATATTACCGAAGACCTGGCCGAAATCGGATGCGATACCCTTGAAGAGGGGCAGATCGGCATCGAGGCTCCGCACCTTCTCGAGTTCGTCACGGAAGAAGGGGTGCGATTCCAGAAACACCAGCTCTTCTTCCAGGAGTTCATTCAGATCCAGCAGCTCGTGGCAGCGTTCCTGGGAACTCTTGAGGCGTCTAAGGACGGACCGTATGATCTTGGCCATCCGGCAGACCTGCTTGTCAATTTTGTCGAGATTTTTGATCTCCGGGTAAATCATCTGAAGCAATTGCGTTTCGCCGCTTATGTAGTGGAGCGGGTTGTTCAGGTTGTGGAGAATCCCGGCCATGAGCCTGCCGGCAAATGCCAGGGATTCCAGTTCCGCCACCTTCTTCTGGTATCCCTCCAGGTACCTGCCCGCCACATCCAGTTGCCTTCGCATCGAATGCAGTTCGCTATGCGCTTTACGCGTCTGCCGCATGCTCTCGCGAGCGCGATCCAAAGCGGCCTTGAGCTGCTCCAGGTCGATGGGCTTGCGAAGAATGTCGAACACATTCAGGTGGACGGCTTCGACAACATTTTCCAGCGTCCCGTATCCGGTGATGATCAAAATCGCCGTATCCTCGTTTATCTCCCTGATACGGCGAATCACCTCGATCCCGGGCATTCCCGGCATGCGAAGGTCCATCACCACCAACTCGGGCTGCACTTTCATGAACTTGTTTATCGCGTCCCGGCCGCTGGCCGAAAGATGGACCTCGTATCCCTCATCTTCAAGGAACGCTTCCAAACCCTCGAGGACGGACTGCTCGTCATCGACAATCAAAACAGGCGTCTGCAGCATAATCCCCTGCCTTTCCCGAGCTAGTGGAGAAGGATAGTCTTTGCTATGCTTTCCACTTCATCGAGGTCAAATGGTTTCTTCAAATATCGATAAACGCCGTAACGCCTGGCGATTTCCTCGTATTTGTCCTGGGGAAGTGCCGTCACTATCACAACCTGCGTGGGGGAATTGGCCTCCCGCATCCGCTGGAGAATTTCGAGACCGTTGATGCCCGGCATTTTGATATCGAGAAAAAGAAGTTTGGGATTTTCCTCCGCGAGTATTTTCAGTGCCTTAACGCCGCTGTCCAGGAGCACCAGGGGATAGTCGTCGCCGAAAACGGCGTCGAACGAGTCGAGGATGCCCTGATCGTCGTCAACTACGAAAATCGTTTCCTCACTTTGCTTCATATTTGCCTCCATTTCTCCCCTGAGAGCCTAACAAAAACGATACCAATCCCGCGTTCTGGAGATTAGAATGGAATATCGGATACTTGCGACTAAATTTTTAAAAAACTCGGGGTTCGGATGACGAAAGCTGCACAGGATTGAGTGCAAAAAGAACATGAATGCGTTCACACGCTGCTGCACTTTGCCGACAATTGGGGGAGCAGATGGCGCAGAGGAAGGGTCTCCCGTTCAAGGGAGCACAGGAGCAGCCCCGCGGAAATGGAGGCCGCATCGAAGATTCCCGGAGGCTTTGCGCTCGCCGGGGTCGAACCGGGGCCGGGGGGATTACCCCCTTTCAGGAGGCAAGTTTTGACTGCATCTGCGCGTCCCGCTCCGAGAATTCCTTTACGGGCAGGAGGACAGTGAAACAGGTACCCAGCCCCGGGGCACTCTTGACCTCGATCTGGCCGCCGTGTTCCGTGATCACCTTGTGCGTGATGGCAAGGCCCAGACCTGTCCCGGAATCCTTGGTCGTGAAGAATGGATTGAACATCGCTTTCATATCTTCGGCTTTGATGCCGACTCCCGTATCGGAGAAAACCAGATTGAGCCAGGACTTTTTCCTGTCGCGCTGCACATCGCCGGGTCCCGGCAGTCCGTCCGGCGGCGGTCCGGGGAATGCGCGCACGTGCAGGTCACCACCGTCGGGCATCGCCTGAATGGCATTTTGCATCAGGTTGTTAAAAGCCTTGGTGAGCTGGTCCGGGCTCGCCCAGATAAGCGGCAGCCCGGCGGCGATGTCCATGTGCAGCGTGATCTTGTGAAGGAGCAATTCCTCTTCGAAAAGTTCTGCGGCATGTTCCAGAAGAGAGCGAACCTGAATCGGGGTGAAGTGGTACCTCGGCACGCGGGCCAATTCCAGGAGATCTTCGATGAGCCTGTTTATGCGTTCGAGCTCACGAGGCACGGTCCTGTTGAATTTCTCAAGGAATCCGGGTTTCTCCAATTTTCGCGGCAGCAGTTGGACAAAGGTTTTGATGGCGGACAGGGGATTTCGAATCTCGTGCGCCATGCCCGCGGACAGGGTCCCGAGGGCGGCAAGCCGTTCCGTCTGCCGGAATCTGGCCTCGAGTCTTTTCAGCTCCGTAATGTCGTGAATATTCACGATGATTTGCTGCGGAGCATTGCCTTCGTCCGTCAGGATGCTGGATGCGGCAATGATGATCTTGCCTTCGTTCTCGGGTCCCACATGGAGTTCTGCCTGCCCGGCCGAACGCGGGGGCGAGAGGTGAGCCCGGATAAACCGGAGCAGTTCCGGCGCGTTCGGGAGCAGATGTTCCACTTGTCGCGACTCGCCGGTGCCGGGGGAAATTTCCAGAATCTCGCAGGCGGCCGGATTCACCGTAACGAGATTTCCCGACAGGTCCACGGACAGAAGTCCGTCGCTCATCGTTGTGAGCAGCTTGTTGAGGTATCGCTGCAGCGCGGTGATTTCGAGCAGTTGCTGCTCCAGTTTTCCCCGCTGCAGGAGTATCTCGCGGATCATTATGGTGAAGTTGTCCGCAAGCACTTCCACTTCGTCGCCCGTCGCGATGTGAATTTCCTGTTCCAATTCACCCCGCGCGGCGGAAACGGTCGCGTTGACGAGAAGCCCCACGGGGTTCGTGATGCGCCTCGCCAGCCAGATGCATCCCAGCACGGAAAAGCTCAGAGCCAGGATGCCCACGCCTGCAATCATCAGCTGTATATTCCGGATCTGCCGGTGCATCGGATCGAGCGACATGCCGACCCGAACGACCCCCCATATTCTGTCGGAGCCGGGCACGCTCACCGGAACGGCAAGCTCCAGCGCGGGCGTGGCGCCATCCGCCAGCACGACATTCTGTATCAGCATGTCTTTGGACAGGAGCGCCCGGCGGCTCACATCGTCCTGAAGAAATGTTCCCTCGACATCCCGCCGGCTGCTGTGCCCCGCCACCCGGCCCTCCTTGTCGTGTATGATCACGTAGGCAAGGTCCGGATCCTGGGCCGCCTGGCTTGCCGTCTGGGACAGCGCGACATAGGAGTAGGTTGTCAGGGCGGATTTCGAGGTTGCGGCAAGGCTTTGAGCTATTCCCATGCCGCGGCGCTCGACCTGGCTCCTGATTTCCCTACTTTGCTGCACGCCAACCGCAATCGCAAGAATCGCAAGAAGCAGAGTAACGAGGCTGGAAGTCAAGATGATGAATCGGAACTGGAGCGGGATGAATCGCGGTTTGCGCCAGAGACTTGTCTTGAGCGGCCACTCACGCATGACGCGGTTTGCTATGCCTTCTTTGCTGGAAACACTTTTCAACAGAGTGGGGCCTCCTTCCCACCCATGGGCGCAACGGCGCCGGTCATTGCTATTTCCCCGGTTCCGCGGACAGCCAGGCCTCGTTGAGGTCCCTGTAAATAGCGAGCGCGTTTAATTGTATACCCTGGACATTGGACTGGTACGCCTGGTCCGTGCTCAGATGGACCAGCGGGATAGCGGGCGATTCACGCACCACTTTCTCGGTAATCTTCCGGTAGATCCCGGCGCGCTCGACAGGCTGGACGCTACCCCTGCCGGCCCGGAGCAAGTCGTCCACCCCGGGATTCCGGAACCGCATGTAATTCACGGTCGAGTCCGAACCGAACAGCGAGTACATGATATTGTCCGGGTCGGGAATATCAACGAACCATGCGTAGCGGTAGATTTGAACCGACGGAGAAGCAATGTACCCCTCGAACTCCGCCCAGTTCAATATATATTTGATATTGATCTTGATTCCCAACTTTTCCCAGCACCGGGCAATGAATTCGAATTCCGCCTTCGCTATCGGCGAATCGACCGCCGAAACAACTTCGAGGGTGAGGTCCGCGTTCTCCAGGCCGGCGGCCTTCAACTCGGCGCGAGCCGCCTCGATATCGTCCCTCACTCCCCGATCCTCGGGACTGTATCCGAGAATGCCGGGCGGCAGAATGCTCCTCGCGGGCTCGAATTGCCCCTCGTAGACGGTCGCGGCGAGCCTTTCGCGATCAATCGCCAAAGATAGTGCTCTTCGCAAGGCGAGCTGCCGGAGAACGGGATGTTCGCAGTTTACTCCGTAGAAAAGCAGGCTGGGAGTGTATCTGTGGATCAACTTGGCACCCCCGTCCGAGGCCAACCGCTTGCGGATTTTTCCAAGAGCCGGAAGTTCCTCGAGCTTCCGGGCCTGGAAATCGGCCAGCGCCTCGTCGATTTTTCCTCCCGAATAGATCACATACCTGATTTCGTCCAGGAGGGGAGCTCCGAGATAGTACCCGGTGAACCTTTTCAACCGCACCGATTTGTTGTCTTCCCATGATTCGAAACAAAACGGGCCGCTCCCAACCGGACTTCGCGAAAATGCCTCGCCTTTCTCCATCCCCTCATCCCGAGGGACTATCTTCGTCTGGTACATACCCAGAATCGCAAGAAAAGGCGCATAGGGGCCCTCAAGGCGCACCACGAACTCGCGGGGACCGACGATCTCCACCCCCTCCAGCCTCTCCGCGGAACCGTCGCGGAAGGCTCTCGCGCCGGCAATCCTCAGCATGTGCTGCAGAATGCTCGGCGGCGGCTCGGCTCGGATAAGCCTGCTGAATGAAAAAAGGACATCCTGCGAAGTGACGGGTTTGCCATTGTGAAAAAGTGCATTACCGCGCAGAAAGAAACGGTATGCCGAACCGTTTTCTTCGATCTGCCAGTTTTCCGCCAGGGCCGGCACTATCAGCAGATCGGGACCGAACCTGACAAGCCCGTCGAAAATCTGGTACACCACGGCCGCCGAATACTGGTCCTCGGCCTGGACCGGATCGAGGCTTTTCGGATTGTTGAGGAGCGGGATGCGATAGACGCCCCCCTGTTGAGGCTTTTGCGCAGCCGTTTTCATGCCTTCCCGCTGCGCATTTTCGTCGCAACCGAAAAGCCACAGGAGCGCCATGAGAAGCAATGCCCCCGCGCGCATACTCTGGCAAAGACGCCGTGTTTTCAACCGTCTGCTGGCAACCACTATATCGCTCCGGCACATGATCTTCGATTGAAATGTCGAGACAGCCAATTGGGTGTGCCGGCGATTATATAGTTCCTTTCGCGATATAGCAAAAAAAAGCACGAGCCTTTTGAACCCGTGCTTTTCTCGGCTGCACATTTCGAAAACGCGCAACCCGCTATGTTCTTCTGAAGAAGATCGACTAGGGACCGCCGCCTCCGCAGGCCAGAACCGGAAGAACATACATGGTGACCAGACCGCCGATGACGATGAGCTGCGCGCAAAGCTTTTTCATGAATTCTCCTTCTGTCGACTGTGGGTTGATGGTTGATATATGTTATTGTACTTACTGGTTTTTTATTCTATTGCCCGTATATATGAGCAAAACACATGCCTCCCCCCTAAGCCCTCTCGGCGGCTCGCATAAGTACTCGCAATATCATGGTAATATTTGGATATAATCCGGGGGGCCGAGTATCCCGCCGAACCGTTCATGCACAGGATTGAATCTCATGGGCTTCGTGAGTCTTTTGCGGCTCGGCTATAAGCTTACGAAATTATGCTTTTTTTCTTACCCCTTCTTGAACCGCACACAATTGTAGGCATATGCACATAAATCAGTGCAGTTCGTAAACCGCTCCGGCGATCCCGCCTCGGAAAATGTGGAAGAAAATGGGAAAAAGTTGTGCTTTTATGCTTGGGAGCCTGCTCCCGGAACGCTGAACTTTTGAGGAACCGAACCAGACTTCATGCTTTGGATGTCACCGGCTGCGAAACCGGCTGATTTCATTTCACAATCGCGAATATACCTGTATCCTTAGCGCCTGACCCGGACCTGCGCGCAAGTACAAATCATTCAGGAGTCTATCATGCGGATCTTTTCTGGAGTTCTGGCGATGGCGTTCTTTATTTTGGCTGGACCGGCATTTGGGGATGTCTACGACGATATCTGGATCAGCCAGTGCATCCAGGACAACCAAAACCTGGGGCAGACCGACCGGACCATTCAAATCTACTGCAAGTGCATGAACGACAAGATGTCGCATCACGAAACGCGATCCATCAGCCAGTGGGAAAAGGCCCACCCGGAGGAAGAAGCATTCTGCAGCGACCTCGCGGGGTGGAAGGACCGGTAAGGGCCTGGCTCCGGCCGCTTGGCGCGGATCAGCTTTTGACGCCAAATGGCGTTTGAGTTGATACCTCTCAGGTCACCCAAGAGCGGGGGAATGATTCCCCCGCAAGCGCTGAGCGCTGGATCCTAGCGGTGGTCTTTTTCGGTCGCTTCGTAGATATTGAGGCTTTTCATCTTCTGCATCAGCGTGTTCCGGTGGATGCCGAGGTCGCGGGCGGTGTTGCTCTGGTTCCACCGGTGCCGGTCGAGCGCGCGCAGGATGTACTGACGTTCGAAAGCCTGCCTTGCCTGGAGCAGGCCGACATCCCGGCATACCCCGTCTGAAGCCTCTTCACAGGACTCCTCGCGGAGCAGAAAGTCGAAAGGCATGTCTTTTTCGTCTATGGCGCTGCCGTCTGAACGTAGCACGACAAGGCGTTCCACGAGGTTTTCGAGCTCCCGGATGTTTCCGGGCCAGGGATAGCTCTCGAGAATCGCCAGCGACGCAGGCGTAAACCCCTTGATCTTCTTGTTGAAACGCTGGTTGAATTTATCGAGGAAATAATTGGCTAGCAGGCGCACATCGCCTTTTCTGTTGCGAAGCGAGGGCAAGTCGATGGGAATCACGTTGAGCCGGAAAAAAAGATCTCCCCGGAAGCGGCCCTCACGCACCATCTCATCGAGCCGGGAATTCGTCGCCGCGACAATCCTGACGTCGACCTTGATGGAGGTGTTGCTTCCGACCCGGGTGAACTCCAGTTCCTGAAGAACCCGCAGCAGTTTCGCCTGCAGCTCCAGCTTCATGGTGGATATTTCGTCGAGGAAGACAGTCCCGCTGTTGGCGAATTCGAATTTTCCCGAGGTCCTGTTGACGGCTCCCGTGAACGCTCCCTTTTCGTGGCCGAACAGCTCGCTTTCCATCAGCTCGGGAGGAATGGCCGCGCAGTTGATCGCGACGAACGGCTTCTGCGCCCGCCGGCTCCTTGAGTGAATGGCACGCGCGACCAGTTCCTTCCCGGTGCCGCTCTCCCCTGTTATGAGAACGCTCGCGTCCGTCTGGGCAACCTTCCTTATGATCTCGAAGACCGCCTGCATGGCCGAAGAATAACCGATGATCTGCGAGTTTCCGAACTGCAGGGCCATTTCCGACCGGAGAAACCGGACCTCCTTTTCCAGCGAACGCTTCTTCATGGCCCGTTCGACGGTGGTAAGGATATCCTCGGCCTCGTAGGGTTTGGTAATGTAGTCATAGGCTCCGCTCTTCATTGCGGAAGCGGCCTTGCGAGCGCTGTCCGCACCGGAGACTATGATGACGTCGATGCTCTCGTCGTAGTCCTTGATATGCCCGAGGGCTTCTATGCCGTCCATCTCCGGCATGGTGAGATCGAGCAGGACCAGATCGAAGAAATGAGTCCTCAACCTGGCAAGGGCTTCCTCGCCCCCTTCCGCGCACTCGACCTCATATTCGTCTTCCAGGATGATTTCGAGGGCATCCCTCGCTCCCTGCTCATCGTCCACAATGAGAATGCGTGCTCGCTCCGCGCCGCTAGCCATAGCTCTCCGGCCTCCCCGATAGCCCTGTGATATGTTCAAGATATCACAACATTATACTGGACAGCGGTTTGGGGTCAAGAAAGCTGACCCGCTCGCTGCTCCGGCAGATAGCGGGAGCAGCAAGAAGCGGACCCTCCCTCCGCCGAGGACCTTTTCATACCAAATTGCGTTCAAGTTGATACCTCTCAGGACGCCAAAGGCGGGGGAATGATTCCCCCGCAAGCACTCGGCGCCGACGGCCGCAGCCGTAGCGGCGAACCGGAACACATCTCTATTGCGCGCTTTGGCCAAGCCCGTTGACAAAGCCCGCCGCCAATTTAATTTAATAGTGTGCAGCAGTGCACGCTATGGAGGTCTTAATGGAAGATCAATACAAGTTTGAAACGTTCAGCGCGGACGCAGGTTCTTTCGATCAGGAGTTTTCATCCTTCCTCAACGGGAAATCGAGTGAATGGAAGGTAAAAAACTGCACCTATTGCCACAGCAACGACAACCTCAAGGTATATGCGTCCTGCCTTTTCAAAAGAAAATAACGGGACATCCCGCAAAAAACCGAAGGCCCCGCACATCACGGGGCCTTTTTTAGCATCGATAAGCGGCTTCTTATACCAAGGGCTTATCCGTAATTAATATCGCACTTTCCTAAAGATTCTACACTACTGTCCGGTAAAATTTTGATCTTTTGCTGTAACTAATTGATTCTTATTGTTCTTTGACATAATTTTTCGTTTTCGATTTGAATTTCGACCGGTGGTACCCTTCCAGTACTTTGAGAGGGTATCCATGAATTCCGGCAAAAACGTTTTCAGGCAATTGCTTCAGTTTCTCCCCCGGCATGAATTTAATCTTTGCGTTCGTCGATATCGAGGGGAGCATTGGGCCAAATCATTTACCACCTTCGATCAGTTCCTTTGTCTTGCATACGCCCAGGTCACGGGACGCGAAAGCTTGAGGGACATTGAAACATGCCTGAATTCTCATCGGGGCAAACTCTACCATGTCGGATTTCGCGGGTCAGTTTCCCGAACGACTCTTGCGGATGCGAATGAACGGCGCGATTACCGCATTTTCCAGGACTTCGGTCACGTGCTCATCGGCATCGCTCAAGGACTTTACCGGGATGATCCTCTTGCTATCGAGTTGAAACAGCCGCTGTACGCCTTCGATTCAACAACACTCGATCTGTGCCTCTCCCTGTTTCCATGGGCCGAATTTCGCAGAACGAAGGCGGCAGTTAAAATGCACACCCTAATTGACCTGCGAGGCTCAATCCCGACGTTCGTCGCGGTTACAACCGGCAAGGTCCATGATGTCAGGATGCTCGATGAGATGCCGGTCAGCGAAGACGCCATATATACGATGGATCGCGGCTATGTCGACTTCGCCCGGTTGTACGCCATACATAAACAGAGTGCCTTCTTCGTCATTCGGGCAAAAGAGAATTTGAAATTTAAGCGGCTTTACTCTTCACCGAAAGATAAGGAAGCAGGAATCAGGGCCGACCAAGTGATTTCCCTAGCGACGCAGAAATCCCAAAAGGCTTACCCGGAGCGGTTGCGCCGAGTCAGTTATGTTGACAAAGAACGAAAGAAACGTTTGGTGTTTCTCACGAACAATTTTGACATCCCGGCAAAAACGGTTGCCGACATTTACAAACAGCGCTGGGGAGTGGAGCTTTTTTCCAAGTGGATCAAGCAGCACCTGCGGATCAAGTCGTTTTATGGCACCTCCGTGAACGTAGTGAAGAGCCAGATATGGGTCGGGTTATGCATTTACCTGCTCGTGGCCATCGCGAAAAAACGCCTCGGTATCCAATGCTCCCTCTACACCTTGTTACAAATTCTGGAGGTCAACATATTCGAGAAAAAGCCAATCATATCGCTTGATTCCGAGGCTCTTAAGCAACCTAACGGAACAGTTCGTGCTGAAAACCAGTTGAATTTGTTCGGAAATTAACCGGACAGTAGTGAAAATTCTACTATGTTCCTCCGGTATTTATCCTACAATACCAACCAGGAGGGGGATTGGCAAAAACTCAGTCTTGGGAAGTCTCGGATGCGTTCTGGGAGAAGGTCGAACCACTCATACCTGCTCCACAACGAGACCCCGGCAAGACGTACATTCGTCGACAGGGAGGTGGAAGAAAGCCCATACCATCCCGAAGGATTTTTGAAGCAATAGTCTATGCTTTGCGCACTGGCTGTCAGTGGCGAGCGCTTCCCAAGGAGCGCTTTGGCAGTCCGAGCGGCGGATCTTAATCAGAATTCCTTGTAAAGCGTATAGCTCTCGAACCTATCCGGTAATTATATCGATTAAGTTCCCGACTGAGGTCGTAAGATGACCGCACATCCTCCACAAAGGGGGTCTGCTCGCTCTTCTCGAAAAAACGGTCCATCGGAGTCCTGCCATTGTGGACTCCATGAGCCCGCTCCCAATTGTAGCAACGCTGGAACTGTTCGAGGTTGTCATGGAGGTCGGCTCGTTTAATATCTACTATTTCGTAAAATTCATCGAGCACTGTTCTTTGTGCTCGTTCAACTTTCCCATTTAGGTGCGGTGAGCGGGGTTCCACCGGCCTGAATTTGATTTTTGCCTCCATCAGAAAGTCCTGAACTTTATACGCGATGAACTCCCCTCCGCGATCAGTCTGGATTCGCTGGACAGGAAACGGCATCTCCTCAAATACCCGGTCTTCCAGGAACCGGATTGTATTTTCCGCAGTTCGCTTTTGGTAGAGACCGACAACCATGTAACGGGTGCAATCGTCGATTGCCGTATACTGGTAAAGCCCCGAGGCTATTTTGCAGGTATCCATCTGGACCCGTTCTCCGGGAATTGGTCGAGAGTAGCGGTTCCAGGTCTTCTCTCTTCGCCTTCTTTTCAGGGGAGGAACACCATTTTGGAAAAGTACTTTATGAATCGTGGCGAGGCCGAGGTGAGTATTGTGCTGCCGACGCAACTCGTTTTGGATGCGCCTGGCCCCGAGTTTGCGCTTTGATCGCAGTGAGAGGGTGGCTTCCTTCACAGCTTGAAGAGAGCAGAGCACATGAGCATTTGCGGCGTTAGTTATGGTCTCGTAAGCCAGGATCACACGCGCTACGTTAATATCGAACCGGTCCATTTCTCCTTCCTTTCCTTGGCGGATTCAGATGCAATGGGGCTCAATGGCTTAATGACATTTGGAATGTTGGAAAAAGTGTCTCGGGCTAATTTTTTTCGATTTCGAAAAAGTTGGCAGAAGCAATCTTTGGCCGAAGTCTTTAGCACCCATGCTGACAAGAATTCTTGTCAGGATATGGCAGTGGCAGAAAGCTTCAGGAAGATAGTAACAGACAAGTACGACGTGATCCGTGCCGAGCAGTTCTTGCCAGATAAAAGGACAAGCGATTCGCGAATTCAGCATGGTCTGGCGGCAAATTCGCGCAACCCGAGAGAGTTTATGGCCTTGTAGGGCATACGGATATCAAGGAGGGGCGAAGTTCACCCTAAGGGACGTTGGCCTTCTACTTAATGCACTCATTTTCAGCGGGGGACTTCTTTGGTAGGCAAGATTCACAGGCTTCGAATCCGGTTTGTCCAGTCTGTGAAAAGTTCAGAGCTTCATGCCCTTAATGACATTTGGAACGTTGGAAAACGCGTCTCACAGGAATATTTTTGCTCTTCATATGACAATATTTGTCATTGATTTTCAAAGAAACAAAATAATCGGTGCCGGCTGGCGTTCGTTGAGAAGTTCAGAAAGTTTCATGCTTGCTCTCCGAGAATTTACGTTTCCCGGGTTTCTCCTGTCAAATCAATGCAATTGAGTGGCACAGACTTCAAAGTTGCCTTATAGTCGGGTCGCCGAGGGTAGTTAATCCACCCTCAGCCCCCACAGATCCGGACGTGCGCGATTGACGCATCCGGCTCCTCGTATCATGGTTTCGCTACGTGTATCCAGTTCCGGTATCTTTTACAGTTTCGTTGAGACGGTTTCGGGATTCAGTGCTCCCTCCATCTTTCTCTCCAAAAGTTCCATATTTACGGCGCCCCCTTCCCTTCTTGGGGTCCCCTGGAGCGGGTTCCCCCAACTCATCGGTACAATGGAACGCTCCGACTCCCCGCCACCCGTTTTTCTTCGGGCTTTGTTGCCTTCGCCCTCGGATACCACTGATCGCTTGGTTGTTCGCTCCGATCCCCGGTCAAGCGCAGCTAGGTACAGCCCGGTGGAGGTCAGCGGTTCCACCACTCCGCATTTCTGGGCTGAGATGACAGGGTCTCCACAGATTCCTGGGAAACCCCAATGCATGCATGCCCTGCTCTCTGACCCCGGCGGGATCTTGGTGGGATGCCGTCTTTCACCAAGATGATGCCTTCCGCTAATTGGACAGCGCTGGCTCCCACGATTAGAACGATTTCGAGGCTCAATCACACGGCCTACGTACTCCCTGTGTACGAGATTCGCAGGGTGAGTTGCCTTACCACCACGCAACACTCGGTTCAGGCTGTCGGCGCACTTAGCTGGGCGGGGCTGGATACCCGCAGGGTTCCAATGAGAAGTTTCAGTTCTCAAGAATATATGATGGAAGCCTCTGAGCCTCTTTAAGGTTTAAACCCAACTCAATATCCGATCACCTGCCCAGTTAGCCTGCAGTCCATACTGAGAGAACAAGCAATCGGCAATTCTTTGACAGTTGTATATTGTGCCAACCCGTGATAGCAGTACTGTTAGAAGCGCTTACCACTTTGACACAATCTGAGGATTCGGTTCACAACTGGAGGGGCAGGTTGCCGTTGAATTCACGTAACGTACGGAATGTGCTTGTGGCCGTATCGGGCCAAACTCCCGCCATTGTTACAGAGACGCTCTGGGCCTTGGAAAATCAACGCAGCACCAGAGTCGACGAAATCAGGGTCATAACCACCTCATCAGGTCGAAACATTATTCAGCAGAAACTATTGGGCGAAAGAGGAGAATTCTCGCGGTTTGTCGAGGATTACGGTATCGCTGCCGGGCGTATCGCGTTTTCTGAGAATAATATTTATGTCATTCGGGATGCCGCGGGCGCTGAGCTTGATGACATTCGAACCGGTCAGGATAATCTGTATGCCGCAGATCAGGTTTTCAATCTGATTCGTGAGTGGTGTAGCAGAAAGGGCGAGCGTCTTTTTTGTTCAGCTGCGGGTGGACGGAAGACGCTCGGAATTTACTTGACAATGGCCCTTATGATGTGTGGCCGCCCTGTCGATAGGCTCTATCACGTACTCGTAACACCTCAATTCGAAACCAGTGTTCCGGATTTTTTCTACCCTCCTCCCGGGAATCGCCTCTATAGGATTGTTGCACGAGGTCAGACCGAAAACGCTAATGCTGATTCCATGACAATTTCTTCTGAGGATGCTCTAATCGAGTTGGCTGAAATTCCATTTCTCAGATTGTCTTTGATAGCCCCTAAGATCTCGTCCATCGAGAAAGGGTTTACTGAATCTGTGGTCGAAATGCAGCGGATTATGGACTATATCCAAAATCCACCGTGGCTTCTGCTCCACCTTGACTCCTGCCGTATCGAAATTGGAGATTTCGAGTTTTCTCTCCCAAGGCAACTTGCGGCGGTATATGCTTTTTTTCTGCTTGAATTCAACGGCCCTGAAGCTGCGGACGATTTGTCACAGATGTTTAAGAAACGTCACCTTATTGCCCAGCTTGAGAGACAAATCGACAGGTACAAACGGGCAGAAATGGAAGTTTATGCCTGGGAAAAAATGAAGGATCTGGATGACTTCCTGGAACGGATCAGTCCCTGTATCAGCAAAATTAATCGCGCGATAAGACGAGCGGTCACAAATGATCTTGTTGCCTCTCATTATGCCATCCGGACTGGCGGCAGAAAATACCAGCTCAATGTGCGGCAGTACAAGGTACTAGGCAGTGGAGGCAAGAAATGGAAATGGTCAGGGTAAATTTCCAGCAATTTTGCCGGTAAGATAATTTTTAGCATCTATCGCTGCTGATTGTGTATCCACTCCGAATGATCCCCTTCTCAATATCTGGCGGCCGCAAAACCACCTTGCAAGGAGGAGTCCCGGAAGCATGTTTTGGGGTTGGCCCCATTGTCCAGACCAAAGTTAAAGAAAATTAAGGTGGTCCTATTCCGAGAACCTATCCTTTTTTGTAACAAAATCGTGCTATATTCACTTCGCCCACCCGGAGGAT
>JAJFVB010000062.1 GCA_021372055.1 Desulfobacteraceae bacterium
CCGCGGTCACGTTCCAGACGTTATGTCTGCCGGAAAGCCTTGATTTGAAGGTCTCGTCGCGGGAAGTGACGGGATTGCGCAACCGTATCTCAACTTCGCCGTCCCTGTAGTCCGCGTACCTGATGAGCCAGTCGGCGCGGTGCGAACGCCCGTAGGTGAGCACATGGCCGCGGCACTCGGAAGCGAGCAGCCCGCTGTTGGGGTCGTCCGCGTTCACGATGAGGTGCCCGCGTTCGGGAATCAAACCGACGAAGCCACGAAACGCTTTCAGAACGGCGTCGAAATCGGCGAAAATGTCCGCATGGTCGAATTCGACGCTCGTCACTATCCCTATCCTGGGCTGATAGTGAAGGAACTTCGGTCCCTTATCGAAAAATGCCGTATCGTATTCGTCCCCCTCCAGAACCATGTAGTCGCCCGAACCGAGCCGGTAGCTACGGTTCCAGTCCTTGAGAAATGCGCCGATGAAGGCCCCGGGGTCTTTGCCGCCCTGCTCGAGCACCCGGGCGAGAAGCGAGGACGTGGTGCTCTTTCCGTGCGTTCCGGCCACGACGATGCTCTGATGATCCGGCAGGAAAAATCGTGCGATCGCCTGGGGCATCGAGAGGTAGGGGCGGTCCTGATTCAGGATGAACTGCGCCTCGGGGTTTTCCCTGCGGACGACGTTGCCGATGATAAAGACGTCGGGCGACCACTGCCGGGGATTTTCCTCTGAGAATCCTTCGAACAGTGGTATGCCGAGTGTCTGCAAGTGGGTGCTCATGGGCGGGTAGAGGTTCTGGTCCGATCCGGCCACCTCGTAGCCGCGCTCCCGCAGCATCGTGGCGAGGGTGCCCATGGCAATCCCGCCTATTCCCACCATGTAGATTCTTTTGAATCCGTTCGTTATCATAATGAAAGCGCTTCCATGATCATATTGTGCAACAGCGGCCTGAACCTCTTGATTCCGTCGTTGTGCCGCGTCGGGTGAATGCGGTTGGTAAGCAGTATTACCAGAATTTCGCGGTCGAGGTCGAGCCAGAATGAAGTCCCCGTAAAGCCGAGATGCCCCACGCTGTTTCTGGAGAAATACTTGCCCGCGCTCGAATAAAGGAGGTTCGGCGTATCGAACCCGAGCGCCCACGTGCTCGGCACGGGCATCCTCGCGCGGCTCCAGAACGTCCTGACGAGCTCACGGGGCCAGAGCGGATCCCGCATTGATCCGCGATAGACCGATGCGAGAAAAGAGAGCAGGGAGAAAACGCCTTCCGACGTACCGAAAAGACCGGCATGAGGCGCGACTCCTCCAAGGCTCCAGCAGTTTTCGTCGTCCACTTCCCCCGCGAGCAGCCGCTTTCTCCAGGGACAGATCTGCGTTGCGGCATAGGTGAGATTGCGATTCACAGCGGGCGGTATCTCGGGATCGGCTCCCGTCTCGATCGGGCAGAAGTGCAATTCGCCGATGCCAAGAGGTTTGAAAAGAACCCGTTGCGCCACCGCATCCAGCCTTGCGCCGAACAGCCGCTCGAGGATGGCTCCGATCAGCATGAATCCCAGATCGCTGTAGACCGCGGCGGTGCCTGGAGGGGCCTCCGCCGGGGTTCGCAGGACCATTTCGAGCAGGGTATCCCGACGCGCATCGGGGGGGTGCTTGAGAAGTTCGAGATAAAAGGGCCGGTGCGCCGGTAGCCCCGAAGAGTGCGAGAGAAGGTGGCGCAGCGTAATCCGGCGCTTGTCCTCCGGGATGAGTTCGAGCGGGAAAAACCGGGTGAGCGTATCGTCCAGGCCGAGCAAGCCGCGGGCGATTGCCGTGAGGCAAAGGAGTGTCGTGACAAGCGGTTTGGTAAGGGATGCCAGGTCGAACCGTGTGGACGGGGTCACGGGCGGGCCGGTCTTTTCCGTGTGTCCGTAGGTCCGGGCGAAACGTCGGCCCCCCTGCGCAACGAGCAGCGATGCCCCCGGGAAAGTGCCCCGCGAAAGCGCCTGTTCGAAAGCCTGATCCAGACGTGCGATTGTTTCAGGATGCAACGGGAGGGTCGAGGACCCTGAGGGTTCTTTCATTTCGTGTATCCAGCAGGAAAGGTGCGCCGAGAGGGATCACGTCGTTGCGGTCTCCATGCCCGAACGGCAGTCCGCAGACGACGGGATAATCGTATGGTGCGACATGCTCCATGACCATGGAGCAGATCTCGCTCTCTTCGGCGCAACCGGTGAACTCTCCGAGCAGTACGCCCCCCAGTCCGGACAGAATCCCCGCCAGCTTGAGGTGGTTCATGATCCGGTCCAAGCGGTAGAGGGCCTCGTTACAGTCCTCGATGAGAAGAAGTGCTCCGGTTAAATCCGGCAAATAGGGCGTACCGACCAGGTGAGCAAGGCACGTAAGGTTTCCTCCGGCCATGGGGCCTCTGGCCAGACCGCGGCGCAAAATCTGCCGGTCCTCCAGCGGCCACAGGTACGAAGCCGTTCCCGAGAGCGCATCGAGCACGTTTCGGGCGCGTTGCGCGGATTGGGCCAGTCCGGTCAGGTTCGGGCCGTGAAAGGTTGTCCACCCCGCCTGGCTGATGAGGGCGAGGTGCAGAAATGTGACGTCGCTGTGGCCAATGAGGATCTTTGGATGCTTGCGAAGGTTCGGAAAGTGCAGCCAGGGCAACAGGCGGCCGCTTCCGTAGCCGCCGCGAACGCACAGGACGGCCTGCACTTCCGGATCGAGGATCGCATCCATCAGATCGTGAGCCCTCTCCACGTCCGTTCCGGCCAGGTAAGCCCTTTTGTTTGAGATGCTCTTTCCCGGAGCGATTCTGTAGCCCGCTTCCAGAAGGATGCTGCGGCCCTTCTCGTAGAGTTCGCCGTCAAAGGGGCTTGAAGGCGCAATGAGAGCAATCGTGGCGCCCGGGCGAACGGCGTCGAACCTGGGCGCGTTCATGCGCTCACGCATTCCGCGAACGGGCATCGGCAAAGCCTTTCGCCGGCTGCCGGTCCGGTCCGATGTACGACGGCCTTTTCGGCTCCGTTAATCACGCTTTTTTGTTCCTGTCGAAGATGATCTTGAGGCCCTTCAGGGTGAGGTACTCGTCCACCTCGTCGATTATCGAACACTCGCGGGCGATCAAAAGCGCGAGCCCTCCCGTTGCTATGACGTAAACCTCCGAGTTGATCTCCCGTTTCATGCGCGTGATGATGCCTTCGACCAGTCCGGCATAGCCGTAGATGATCCCGGCATTCATCGATGCGATGGTGTTTTTGGCGAGGACGGAAGGCGGGTGAGCGAAGATCTCCACTCGCGGGAGCTTGGATGCTTTCTGAAAAAGCGCTTCACAGGAAATCATGATGCCCGGGCTTATGACCCCGCCCATGTATTCCCCACGCTCCGAGATATAGTCGAAGGTCGTGGCCGTCCCGAAATCGACGACGATGGTCGCCATCTTCCTCAGGTCGTAGGCCGCGACGGCGTTCACGATCCGGTCGGCGCCGACCTCCTTCGGGTTGTCGTAATAGATGGGCATGCCCGTTTTTATGCCTGGCCCGACGAGAAGCGGAGACGCTTTGAAGTAGCGTTCGCAGAAACGCTCGATGGGATTGAGCGCCGGGGGAACCACACAGGAAATGATGACGCTCCTGACGCTTTCAAGGGGAATGTCGTGAACCGAAAAAAGGCTGCGCAGCGTTATGGCGTATTCGTCGACCGTCGCGTTGACCTCCGTTCGTATCCGCCAGTCGTGTAGTAAACGGTCCCCCTCGTACAACCCGAGCACGGTGTTTGTGTTGCCGATATCAACTGCAAGAAGCATGAATCCCACCTTTAACGGAGAGCTATTTTGCCGCCATGTGTTTTTCTATGCAGGAGGCAATCTCGTATGCCACATTCTCGATCACATCCCGGTCAGCGCCCTCCACCATGACACGCACCACCGGTTCCGTGCCCGACCTTCTGATCAGTATCCTGCCTTCGGCCCCCAGTTTTCGCTCCATCTTCTGCCGGAGGGAGACGATCTCGGGAATCTCGTCTATGCGCGTCTTCACTGCCACCGGAACATTGACCAGCTTCTGCGGGTAGTGCTCCATGACGCCCTTGAGCTCCGAGAGGGGCCTGCCTTCGCGAAGCATTACCGCAAGGACCTGCAGCGCGGCGAGAATCCCGTCACCGGTCGTCCCGTGATCGAGAAAGATCATGTGCCCGGACTGCTCGCCTCCGAAATTGTACCCGCTACGCCTCATCAACTCCACGATATGTCGATCGCCCACGGGGGTCCTCAGCAGCTTTCCGCCCATGTCCCGCATGGCCACCTCGAACCCGAAATTGCTCATAACGGTCGCAACAACCGTATTGTCCCTGAGCATGCCGTTATCGATATAGAATTTGGCGCAGATGGCCATGATCTGGTCGCCGTCGAGGACTTCGCCGCTTTCGTCGGAGAGTATCACACGGTCGGCGTCCCCATCCAGCGCGAGACCGAGATTGGCCCCCTGGACCCGTACTTCTGCGGCCATCACTTCAGGGTAGAGCGCGCCGCAGTTCTTGTTGATGTTCTTGCCGTTCGGCCTGTCGCCCGTCAGTATGACGTCCGCCCCGAGTTCGTCGAAAACGGTGGGCGCCACGCGGTATGCCGCCCCATTGGCGCAGTCGACCACGATCTTGAGCCCCTCGAGGCTGAGGTCGCGCGGAAACGTGTTTTTGAGATAGACGATGTAGCGGCCCTGGGCGTCCTCTATCCTGCGGGCGCGCCCGATCTCGGAAGCCGATGGGCGGGGCAGTTGCTCGATTGCTCCGCTCATTATGAGATCTTCGATGTTCTTCTCGGTCTCGTCGGGCAGCTTGAACCCGTCTCCTCCGAAAATCTTGATCCCGTTGTACTCATAGGGGTTGTACGATGCGGAGATGACGATGCCCGCATCGGCCCGCATGCTGTTGGTGATGAAAGCGATTCCGGGCGTCGGCAGGGGGCCCACGAGCAGTACGTCGACTCCCATGGCGCAGATGCCGGAAGTGATGGCGGTTTCGATCATGTATCCGGAAAGCCTGGTGTCCTTTCCGATGATGATCTTCGGCCGGCGATGCTTTGAACGGTAGAAGGAGGCCGTGCTGGCCCCAACCTTCATGGCGAGGTCCGGCGTCATTGGAAAGGCATTGGCCACTCCGCGAATTCCGTCAGTTCCGAAGAGCTTTTTCATTCATCCCTCCGCCTGGGCGGGAAGCGTCTCGAGACCGTGCGCCGGAAACGGTGTCATACCGGATTGCCTTCAAGTGGATACCTCTCGGGACACCAAAGAGCGGGGGAATGATTCCCCCGCGCCCCCGCAAGTATCGGCCGCAGCCGCCAGCGCCAAAATGAGCAGCGCAGCTGCGTGTGGGGAGCAAGCTCCCCACGGTTTGAAAGCTTGGTATCAAACGCTCCGCTCACGGTACGCTATGCCGTCCCTTACGGCATCGGCCATTTTCGACGCTTCGCGATGAAATGCAACCTCGTGGGTTCTCAGGATGTGAGCGCCGCCTGCTATGCCGAAGCAGTTTGCCACGGCGGTGCCCAGTTCCCTTTCCCCTTCCTCGCGGTTAAGGACTGCTCCAATAAACCGTTTGCGTGACACTCCGAGCAGGATAGGGCGGTCGAGAAGTCCAAACGCCCCGAGGTCTCTTATTATAGCGAGATTGTGCGCCACGGTTTTACCAAATCCGATGCCGGGATCAATTATTATTTGCTCGCGCTCGACACCGCTTGCCACGGCGAATCGGATTCTTTCCTCCAAAAATGCGATAATCTCCGAAAAAAGCGAGGCGTAGGAAGGAGCCTTCTGCATGGTTTTCGGAACGCCCAGCATGTGCATGAGAACAAGTGGAGCGCCCGTGTCGGCCGCAACGCGCGCCATGTCGGGATCGAACCGCAGCGAGCTGATGTCGTTTATGATGTCCGCACCGGCCGAGATCGCCTCCCGGGCCACGGCAGCCTTATTGGTGTCGACCGAGACGGGGATGTCGCTTTTCTCCCGGATGGCCCGGATGAGCGGAATCACACGCTGGAGCTCAACGTCTTGCGGCACGGACTCGGAACCGGGTCTGGTGGATTCGCCCCCTATATCCAGGATATCCGCGCCCTGGTCCAGCAGCTCGAAAGCGTGCGCCCGCGCGCGCTCGAAATCGAAGTACCGGCCGCCGTCGGAGAATGAATCCGGCGTTATGTTCACGATTCCCATAATGAGGGTTCGCCGGCCCAGTTCAAGGGTCTTGTCCCGAAGCCCGATCGTAAAAATCTTCCTGTCGCAAACGGTCAATGCAGCCCTCCCGGCGTGATTGCTTTCCTTCAGCATCATTTACCACATGTTCCCAAGGAAATTCCAGTAGATGTATCGTGACAGGAATGCGCCGTTTCCGCGGTGCCGCGGACCGATGCGTCAGGGCGGCCGGGTTCGGGCGTTTTTTACCGCCCGGGGCGGATCGCGGAGAATTCCGCGAAGTAGAGCGAACTGCTGAAGGCCAGGGCCGTGCCCATTGCAAGGTAGATCAGGGCGTCGATATAGTGCGGAATCGGGAGGTGCCTTAGCGCATATCCGATGAACATCATCAGGACAACAAGCAGGTAGCTTCTCCATCCCTGGAAGGCAAAAATGCAGGAGGCCTCGGGCTTTCGGCCGATGCGGCCGAGGTTTCGGGAGACTATGCGCGAGAAGAGCCCACGGGAGATCACGACCCCGAGCAAAACGCTCCCGGCGGCGATCATCAGATTCAACGGCCATGGGGATTCGTAGAGCCGGAAACAGGCAACAAGCATCAGGGCGACGCCCACGCAAAACCAGACCAGTCCCGCTACAAGAACGAGCCAGAACTTGCACACCACGGGCGCGCAACGCTCCGAGATCCCCGGCATGTGACATTCTCCGTCGGCACAGACAAAAGGTTCGTAACGGCCAATCACGCTAAGGATAATACACGATAGGGCGGCAGGCACGAAGCGGATACCCCCGTGTGCCGGAAACAACGCGATATTTTCGAATTTCCCGAAGGGCCTCGGCCCGGCGGTGGAACCGTCAGTTCGTAAGGCTCTGAGTGGGTGCGGGTATGCGGCCGCCAAGCGTTATGAACCCCCCGGAGCCGTCGAGTCCGGGGACGGGGATGATCGCCGCTTCGCCGAGCAGGCCGCCGAATTTGGCCTTTTCTCCGGCTTTTTTGCCCGGAACTGGGATGAGCCTCGCGGCCGTCGTCTTCTTGTTTATAACGCCGATGGCCATTTCATCCGCGATAATGGCGGAAAGGGTCTCCGCCGAGGTGTCGCCGGCAAGGGCGATCATGTCGAGACCGACCGAGCAGACGCTGGTCATGGCCTCGAGTTTTTCGATCGACAGGAAACCGAGCCGCGCGGATTCGGCAATGTTGAGGTCCTCGCTGACCGGAATGAAAGCGCCGCTGAGGCCCCCGACATAGGAGCTGGCAAAGGCCCCGCCTTTTTTCACCGCATCGTTTATCATGGCGAGGGCCGCGGTCGTGCCGGGGACTCCAATCCTGCTCAGCCCCAGGCTCTGGAAGATTTCACCGACGGAATCCCCCACGTTCGGGGTCGGAGCAAGCGAGAGGTCCACCACCCCGAAGGTGACTTCGAGTTCCTTTGCGACGTGCCGCCCGATCAGCTCGCCTACCTTCGTCACCTTGAAAGCCGTGCGCTTGATGATTTCGGACAGTTCCCCGAGGTCGAGCCGCGGGTTGGATGCGCGCGCTCGGTCAATTGCCTTCTTGACGACGCCGGGTCCGCTTACTCCCATATTGATGACCGAATCGGGCTCGCCCACTCCGAGGTAGGCTCCCGCCATGAAGGGCACGTCTTCGGGTATGTTTGCGAAGACACAGATTTTTGCGCACCCGATGCCGTCGCGATCCCTGGTCATTTCGGCCGTGCGCTTGATCGTCTTTCCCATCAGGTAAACGGCGTCCATGTTGATGCCCGCGCGCGTGGAGGCGACATTGACGGAGGAGCAGACGCGCTCGGTCGTCGCGAGGGCTTCCGGGATGGCTTCAATGAGGGCGCGGTCGCCTTTCGTGAATCCCTTTTCAACGAGCGCGCCGAAGCCGCCGATAAAATCCACGCCGACATCGCGGGCGCAACGATCCATCGCCCCGGCTATCCTCACCATTTCTTCCGGGCCGAACGGGCAGGCGGCCACCGCGATCGGGCTTACCGCGATCCTCTTGTTCACAATGGGAATGCCGAAGCGCTCGCCGACGTTGTCGCAGACGCTGACAAGGTTCGCGGCAAGGCGGCCGATTTTTGTGCGCATGTTCTCGATGAACCTGGACGGGTCGTCGCTTGCGCAGTCAAAAAGGCTGATTCCAAGAGTTACGGTGCGGACATCGAGGTGCTCGTTTTTGAGCATTTCGAGCGTGGCGAGGACTTCTCTGTGGCTGAGCATGAAATGTATCCGGATAGAGGTGGTCAGATTCTGTGGACTGCTTCGAAAATGTCTCGATGCTGAAGGCTTATATCCAGGCCGAGTTGCGCCCCGCGCTCGTAGAGCGACTCGCGGAAAGCGTGTTGATCGACGGTGGCGGGGATGTCGATCTCGTATATCATGACGTTTGCCTGCGGGTTTTCGCCGCCCCGGAATACCGCCTTGAGGTTTGAAATATTCACTCCGTATCCCGCGAGGAGTTCGGTAATACGGGCAACGAGCCCCAGCCGGTCGGGGCCGAGCGTGGTGATCACGAAGGGATCGCTTGGGGGGGCATCCCAGAGGCCCGTTTCCCCCATCTCCCGAAGGAGCACGGAAAGTCCCATCGGGCCGAGCTTTTCGCACAGGCTCGCATGGAGGTTCTGTATCTGCAGCGAGTCGGGGAGGGATGCGATGAAGATCCCGGCAAACTCGGTCTGAAGAATTGTCTGGCTCACGTCCTCGATGTTGCATCCGGTCCGGAAGAGCACGTCGGAGACTGCGGCGATGATGCCCGGGCGGTCGTGGCCGAGCACGGAAACGATAATCTTTTTCATAGAGGCTCTTCGTCAGCGCAGGCGGCCATTTCGCGGATGAGGCGAATCGATTCCTGTGCTTCTTCGGGGTCGACGACGTTTAGCGCAAAGCCGGCATGCACGATAACGTACTCACCGGGCTTCGGTTCCTCGGGGAGGAGCAGAAGCGAAGCCTTCCGCAGGGATTCCCCGATGCGCACGGTCGCAACGCCTTCTTCGATCCGGGTTATTTCACCTGGAATAGCCAGACACATTCCGTATTCCTCCCACACGCGGGGTTTTGATCTGAAACGAAACCCGCAGCTCCCAATTAGACTACACGCCACGTTTGCAGCGGCCTTTGCCTTTTTCGCCACGAACCGCCGGCCCTCTTGACTTCCTCGAGAACCGCGGAAACGATCCCTTCCATGCTGCTCCGGACCGGTTCCGTAAGCTCGGTGCTCCACGATGTCCAGTCCCCCGGCTCAACCCCGATCACCACCGCGTCGGGCTTGTTTCCGAGTTCCTCGGAATAAATGAGGGTCTCCACGAGGTTCAACTCGTGCAGCGAACTCTTGTAAGGTATTTTCTTGGGCAGATCCTCTTCCGGAATCCGATATATCGTGCCGGGAGCGGAGCCGCCGCGAACGATATCGATCACCACCACGAAATCGGCCTCGGAAATCGGGTCCAGAAGCCGAAGCCCCACCGTGCCTCCGTCATAGAGCACGACGTTTTCCGGGAACTGATACTCGTCTTCGAGCTTTTCAATGACCCGTACCCCGGTGCCTTCGTCACCCAGAAGAATATTGCCGACTCCGAGCACCAGTATGCGTTTGGCCGTCATGGCGCAGCCTTCCTCCAAAAAAAGGGAACCCGGCCGCAAAGCCGGATCCCCTTTTAAGTATCGAAAAAAAAGAGTTTAGACAACTTTAAATTTGTAGACCTCGTTCGTCTTCGGATCGATCACGTGTACGCCGCAGGCGATACAGGGATCGAAGGAGTGAACCGTCCGAAGAATTTCGACCGGGCGTTTCGGGTCCGCAACGGGGGTTCCGATAAGGGCGTTTTCAACCGGTCCCGGCTTGTCGGCCGAATCGCGCGGCCCCAGGTTCCAGGTCGAAGGCACGACCATCTGGTAGTTGCCGATCTTGCCGTCCTTGATGTTGATCCAGTGGCCGAGCGCACCGCGGGGAACATCGTTTAAGCCCGCGCCCATGCCTTCGGCCGGCATCTGCCAGTCGCCGCAGATATTGAGGTCGCCCTTCTTGATGTTTTCGACCAGCTGATTCATCCATGCTTCCATCGACTCGCCGATGATCTTGGTCTCGATGGCTCTTGCCGCAACGCGCCCCAGGGTCGAGAAGAGCGCTTCGGGCGGGATGGCCAGCTTCTTGAGCACCGCGTCCACCATCTTCCTGGTCTGCGGCTGGCCCTTGCCGTAGGCGACCAGAACACGCGCGAGCGGGCCCACTTCCATGGGTTCGTTCTTGTAGCGCGGCGATTTCATCCAGCTGTAGCGGCCGGCGGTGTCGTACTTGTCGAAGGAGGGCTTTGTCTCGCCGTTTGCCGGATTCAGCCCCTTGGCGTCGCCTTCGTACCAGCTGTGCTTGATGTGCTCGGCGATCTGGCCGAGGTCGACGGGTTCGACGGCGGTGAACTTCTTGTTGAAGATCGCGCCGCGGGGGAAGAGGAAGCTGTCCGGTTCCTTTTCGGTCTGCGGAAAATCGCCGTAGACCAGGAAATTGCTGTTTCCGCCGATCTTGCCCCAATCCTTGTAGAAGCCGGCAACGGCCAGGACGTCGGGAATGTAGACGTTATTGACGAAGTCCATCGTTTCCTTCCACAGGTACTTGAACTCCGCGATCCTGGAGGGATTGAGATCGGTTGCGCAGGTCACGCCGCCCACGACAAGGCTCTGGAGGTGCGGGTTCTTGCCGCCGAAGATGGCGTGCATCCGCGCGGTCCGGGCCTGCTGGCGCAGTGCGTCGAGGTAATGGGAAACGGCTATCAGGTTTACTTCGGGGGGCAGCTTGTAGGCGGGATGCCCCCAGTAGCCGTTTGCAAAGGGGCCAAGCTGGCCGCTTTCGACGAATTTCTTGAGCCGTGCCTGAACCGCCTTGAAGTCATTTACGCCGCTCTTGGGGCTGGTCGGGGATACGGAAGCGTCGAGATCGGCCGCTTTTTTCGCGTCGGCCTTCAGGGCGCTTACGATGTCGACCCAGTCGAGCGCGTGCAGGTGATAGAAATGCACCATGTGATCGTGCAGGTACTGCGCGCCGTGGAGCAGGTTGCGGATGATCCGGGCGTTATCGGGGACCTTTACGCCGACAGCGGCGTCGACGGACCGGATCGAGGCAAGACCGTGGATGTAGGTGCACACGCCGCAGGCACGCTGCGTGAACAGGTATGCGTCCCTGGGATCACGGCCCTGGAGCATCATCTCAATTCCGCGAAAGAGCGTCGAACTGCTCCACGCATTTGTTACTTTGCCGTTGGCCACTTCCACTTCTATTTTAAGGTGACCCTCGATCCTGGTGATCGGGTCTATGACCACTCGTGCCATAATGATTTCTCCTCTTTCGGATATGCCTTACTTGACGTTGCTGCTCCCTTACGGACACCGGGCATTTTAGGATGATTTATAGAAGGGAGTGAACTTGTCCCAGAAATTGGGTTCGCTGCACCCGATGCAGGGATGTCCGGCCTGAACGGGCCAGCTCGTCCCGTCGTTCCATTTTACGGTCGGGCAGTTGTTGTAGGTCTCCGGGCCCTTGCATCCCACCTGGTAGAGGCAGTAGCCCTTTCTGGCTTCCTCGGAGTTGAAGTTGGTCACGAACTCGCCGTTTTCAAAATGGGAACGTCTCGGGCACTGGTCGTGGATGGTCTTGCCGTAGGCGAAAAGAGGCCGTCCCTTCTCGTCGAGGTCGGGCAGCTTCCCGAACAGGAGATAGTTTACAACCGTCCCGACGAGATTGATCGGGTTGGGAGGACAGCCGGGTATATTGACCGTCTTGATTCCCGTGACTTCTCCGACGCTCTTCGCGCCGCTCGGGTTGGGCGCGGCCGCGGGCAGCCCGCCGTAGGAGGAACACGTCCCGACACAGATGGTGGCAAGCGCCTTCGGGGCGATTTCCTTAATGGACTGGAGCATCGTCTTGCCGCCCACCGTGCCCCACGCGCCGTCCTGAGCGGTCGGAACCGCGCCGTCGACGATGAGGATGAACTTGCCGGCATTCTTGGTGACGGTATCGTGCAGGGATTTCTCGGCCGCCGCGCCGGAGGGGGCCATAATGGTTTCATGATAGTCGAGCGAAATGATATCCAACACCAGCTCGTCGATCCAGGGGTACATGGTGCGCAGAAGGCTTTCGGCGCATCCGGTGCACTCTGCCAGAGCGAGCCAGACAACGGGCGGACGGGGAGCGGCGGCGATAGCATTTGCAACTTTTGCTACAAACGAGGAGGGCAGTCCCATTGTTGCGGTGAGAATAGTGCAGTACTTCATGAAATCTCTTCGTGAGATTCCCTTCCGCTCTAATCTTTTTTCCAGACTTTTGCCTTGATTCATGTGTTTCCTCCTAAGGGCCTTGGGACAAAAGGGGTGAAGCAATTTACGTTGGAAATACTCGAGCGCAGGCAATTTGAACTAATTAATGGAAGTGGGTGGGGAATGCAATAATTTTGTTATGCATTTGAGGCACATAGTGCACAGATAGGAGATCCCGATTTGTGCACCGAGATACAATCGGCGGCGAACCCCGAGCCTTCCCCCCGGGTGGGCTTTCGAACGGGGACAACCACTGCCGCTTTCTCATCGGACTATGGCCGCCAGCCCGGAACGGCAGAGTCAAGTTCCCGAAACGTAAAGGAGAATCGGTAAAAAAGTCGACCTGCGCCATGGGCCTGTGCCTTGTGCAACCTCACAAGGAGTGTGCATTGAGGAGGCCGGCCCCTCCCTTCCCGGCCCGGCTTTACGCCTGGACGTTGTTTCCCTGCCTGTGTTCGGCATTCCTCTTGTCAAACTGCGCCACCGCCCGGAGCAGGTCCGCCTGGGTAAGCCGTTTCCTGTCCTGCAGCAACGCATTGAGAACCGCCTCCCGGACCACGAGCCTGAGATCGGAGCCCGTAAACCCCTCGGTCTTTTTGGCAAGTTCGGCTACATCCAGTTCGGCGTCGATCTTCTCGAGGACCTTGGTCAGAATGCGGCACCGCATATCGTCGTCGGGCACCGAGAAGCTCATGACCTTGTCGAAGCGCCTCCATGCGGCGTGGTCGAGCAGTTGCGGATAGTTCGTGGCTGCGATGAGCAGAACTCCGTCCTCCACGAGGCTGATATCGTCTATGGCCTTAAGGAGCGTGTTGACCGCGCGCTTGATCGCCCCGTGGTCATCGGAGGCCCTGGACTTCGCGACGAAATCGAACTCGTCGATAAAGAGGATGCAGGGGTTGAGCTTTTTTGCCAGCATGAACACGCTGTCGATGTTCTTTGCGGTTTCCCCCAGGAAGGCGCTGATGATCATGGAAAGCCTGACTTCGACCAGGGGCAGCATGAACCACCTGGACAGAGCCCTGGCCGAGGTGGTTTTCCCCGTGCCGGGAGGACCTACGAAAAGGATTTTCCCGATCTCATGGAGGCCTATGCTCTTGAGATACTGCCTGTGCTCGAGCGCCTTGCCAGCCTTGGCGATCTCCTCGCTCTGATCTGAGGTGAGGACCAGATCCTCGAGGCTGTTTCGCACTTCCTCCGGGGTCTTTATGCTGACGAGCTTGAGCAGGCTTTCGGCCTCCTCGCCGTAGAGCTTTTCTATCCGTGCGTGGAGCCCTTTCTGACGCGCGAGTATGGACTGGTTGACAACACGCGCCTCGGGGTAGCTCACGTCGGGATCGAACTTCGAGAAGTAGTGGGCCAGCACGGGATTGGACTGGATCGCTTCCAGGGCGTCCTGGCCCGCGAACCACGTGGCTCCGGGGTCGAATTCCGTGAACGTGATCAGGCTCGTCCCTTCGTCGAGACGCAGGAAGGGCAGGTCCGCGACGATGCTCTCAATGTTGTCGACCTGGCATATGGTCCGGATGTCCTCGACTCCAATCAGGATCGGGCGTCGCACGCCGCCGAGTTCTCCATCCAGGAAACGGTCCCGGATGTCGGGCGGCAGGTCGGCTTCGGTGAGCTTCTGGATGCGGTTGTAGATCTCGACGGTCAGGAGCGCTTCGACGATTTCAAAGGCGGCGGATCGTTCAGGTTGCGGCATCTGCGCATCTCCGGGCGGATGAAGGTTTCAGGGCGAACGGGGGGATTCAGGCGACAGCAATGCGAGCTTCTTCTGCGCCAACAACCGTTGGCGGAACTGCTCATTTCCAGCCGGGTGAACTTTAAGGCTAAATTGGATTTATGTCAATTCCATGGAAGGCAAGGCTCTCCATATTCACGCTCCGGCCCGTGATGCGGCGCCACGCCCCTGGCGTTCGGTCGCACCGGCGCGGCCTCAGGATCGGGAATACTCGCGATCCATCCTGAGACCTTCGATATCGCTCGTCTTTTCTCCGCGCTCAGCCTTGACCGAATCGATACTCCGCTTCACGATGGCGCGCCTGGACGCGTAAGCGAGGGCGGTTTCCTCGGTTATCTTGCCGTCGGCGTAGAGCCGGCTGATGTACTCATCGAAGTTGATCCAGCCGAAGGGTTCGGCCTGCTGCATCATCTCGTAGAATGTCTTTCCCTCCGCTTCGCCGTTCATGATCGCTTCCTTCACGCGAAGGCTGTTTCCCATGATCTCAAGAGCGGCGACGCGCCCTCCGCCCACTTTGGGCAGAAGCCTCTGGGAGACGATCCATTTCATCGTGTCGGCGAGCCGGATTCGGATGAGCCGCTCCTCCTCGAGGTCGAACATGCCGATTATGCGGTTTATGCTCTGGCCCGCGTCCATGGTGTGCAGGGTGGAAAGGACGAGGTGGCCCGTTTCGGCCGCGCTCAGGCCGATTTCGACCGTTTCACGGTCGCGCAACTCACCGACGAGGATCACCTTCGGCGCCTGGCGCAGGGCGGCCCGCAGGCCGTGAGCGAAAGAATCGAAATCAAGGCCGAGCTCGCGCTGGTTGAAAGTGGCTTTCAACTGCGGGTGGACAAATTCGACGGGATCTTCGAGCGTAACGACATGGTAGGGGTGCTTTTCGTTTATCTCGTTGAGTATGGCGGCGAGCGTAGTCGATTTCCCGCTTCCGGTCGCTCCCGTGACGAAGACCATTCCGAATTTTTCCTCCCCGATCTGCTTCAGGACCGGGGGCAGGGCGAGCGTGTCAACGCTGGGAATCTTCGTCGGGAGTTGGCGCATTGCGATGGAATAGGTGCCGCGTTGCGAAAAGACGTTTACGCGGAACCTGGCCCGTCCCGGCAGGTGATAGGAGACATCGCAGGAACCCGTCGTGAGCAGTTGCTGGATAGCCCTTCTGTCCGTCCCGATCATGTTCAGCACGATGGTTTCGGTATGGAAAGGCGTGAGATTCTGAACGCCGAGGTCCTTGCATGCGGGCTTGAGCAGCCCGTCCACTTCGGCCTGGGGTGGTTTTCCCACGGTGAAATTTATGTCGGATGCCCTGGGGTTTTCGTCCAGCATGCGGGTAAAGAGCGCATCCAGTTCCGCCTTTCTCATAGCATTTCCTTTCGCAAATCCGTCATGGTCCTCCGGTAGCCTAGACTTCCGTGAAATCCTCGGGGGCCTCGGTCAGGTAGGGACGGAATTTTTCCTTGTCGACGCACTTCATGTAAGCCTCGGTGGGGCTGATGCGGCCGGCCTTGAGGTGGACGAGGATTGCGTCATCCAAGGTCTGCATGCCGTATTTTTTCCCCGTCTGGAGCGCCGAGGGGATCTGGTGGGTCTTGGCTTCGCGAATCATTGCGCGCACGGCGTGCGTCGCGATGAGTATCTCCAGAACCGCCACCCGGCCTTTTACATCGACGCGCTTGAACAGGGCCTGAGAGACCACCGCGCGGATGCCGTCCGCAAGGGTTGAACGAATCTGCGCCTGTTCCCCGGTGGGGAACACCTCGATAATACGGTCTACGGTCTTGGACGCGCTGGTGGTGTGGAGCGTCGAAAAAACGAGATGACCCGTCGCCGCGGCCTCGATCGCGAGCCGGATGGTCTCGAGGTCGCGCATTTCGCCGACGAGGATGATATCGGGGTCCTCGCGAAGCGCCGCCCGCAGGGCTGCGGTAAAATTGCGCGTATGGGTGCTCACCTCGCGATGGTTCACGATGCAGTTCTTGCTCGTGTGGACGAACTCTATCGGGTCTTCAATGGTGATGATGTGGTCCTTGCGCTTGCGGTTTGCCTCGTCGATGATCGCGGCCAGGGTGGTCGATGTGCCGCTACCGGTCGGTCCGGTTACGCCGACTATGCCGCGGGGCAGGAGCGCGAGCCTGCTCACGACCGCCGGAAGGCCCAGTTGCTCGACCGAGAGGATCTCGCTCGGAATTTCCCTGAAAACCGCACCGATGCCGTTTTTCTGCATGAAAAAATTCGCCCTGTAGCGGGCAAGTCCTGGAATTTCATAAGCGAAATCGAGGTCACCGGTTTCTTCGAATACCTTGATCTTGTCTTCAGGGGTTATTTCATAGAGCATCGACCGGAG
>JAJFVB010000070.1 GCA_021372055.1 Desulfobacteraceae bacterium
TTTGCCTGCTTCGACCGCTCCTCAATCGCAAAATCCTCGACGTAGCCCAACTACACCTGCGGTTTTGCTCAATCGTTGCAGCCAAATCAGACTCAAAATCCGGCGCGAATCCCTAAAGGCCTATTTACGGACAAGCCCTAAAGCAAATCGATCCCACACGGTTGCGGGTCAGGCCGGATAGGTATCGGCCATATTCCGGGCGGTTTTTCCCCCCTTTCCCCAACAGGCCCCAAAGGGCCAGCCCGCTCAGATGCACCATGCCCCAGGACCATGCGACATCACTTGCAAAGTGGCCTCCCTGTGCAATGCGGACAGTCCCGATCGCCACTCCGCACGCGATGCCGAAAACCATCCATCCCAAGGCCCGTTTCCGCTTGGAATCCCGCAGGAAAAAGTAAGGTGCGCCGAGGAAAAACCCCATCGAGGCATGGCCGCTTGGAAACGAGCGACCGTCCCCCGCTTTCCCTTTGTCCCAGACTTTGAGGAACTGTTTGTCACCGCCGAACGCGACGACTTCCTTGGGGCGAGGCCGTTCCCAATGCGCCTTGAAAATGGCGTTTACGAACAGGCCGGGGCCGATCGCAAGCAGGAGGAGAACGAAAATCGCGGGTTTTCGCCATTCCTGAAGGTTCTTGCGGAAAAAACCGGCCGCGAGAATCAGGCCGGAAAATATTGTCAGGCCCAATCCGGGCCAGGTTCCATAGTGATAGAAAAATGAGCAGACGGGCAAGTTCGCGCTGCTCCATCCCCCTTCCGGAGTGAAAAAGAATGAAGAAATCGCGATGTCGAGGCCGGTCGTCCTGAATAGAACCGTTGCTATGAGGAGAACCGCGGCAGCCGGGACGAACGGTCCAAAATACGAACGAACCGCTCCGGCGACGACGGATGATTGGTTCGTTTGCGCCATCAGGCAGCCTCCGGTGCTTCCGGCTTTCGAAACAGCACGATGAGATTCACGACCTGGTGAGCCTCTCGATAATTTCCCTCTGGCCGGGGAAAGCGTGGAGCAACTCACAACGGTCTGCAAACTCCATATCGTCGTACTCAAAACCCGGCACCACGGTGCACCCGACCAGACTGTAGTCGACGTCTTCGGACGGCGCGGCCCCGAACCATCGCCCCGGTTCGACGGCGGTCTGAAAGGTTTCTCCCTTTTCCGCATTCCGGCCCAGCTTCTTTTCAACCAGTCCGTCGGGGCCAAAAATATAGAGAGAAAGCGCGCCTCCCGAGTAAAAATTCCAGATCTCGGTGGCCCGCAACCGGTGGAACGCCGAGAACTGCCCTTTTTTCAGCAGATAATAAATGGATGAGACATGGATGCGGTCACCATCCGGGAATCCGGAGTAACAACCGGTGCTTATCCGGCGGGACGACCGGTATGCCGAAGCGAAATACCCCCCCTCTTCGTGGGGCGTAAGCCCGAGCCTTTCAATCCAGAAATCGGCGGTGTCCGCCGCCACGCTTGCCTTCACCGGCAATTCTCTCCTCTGATCATATGCCTATTCCTTCCCCAATAGGAAAAGCCGTATCCCGCATTGTAGCAGAATACGGCTTTTTCACGAGTTTTCTAATCAACGTTTGCTCTTTGCCGGGCGCATGATGTTCGCTCATGCCTCGAATGTGCGCTCCAGGCCTTTATATGCAGCCAAACCGGACGCTATCGGAGAATTCGGAAACGGCCGGATCGGAAGTCCCCGGAGCGCGGGTGAGATTCTCTTCTCCCGTCCATTGTCTCCTAGCCGACTCATGCCCTTTTCCGCAGCCGGTCGCATCAATTCTCCTCTGCTTTCATTCCCCTGGCCCGCAAGACCGCATGCTCCTCAAACTCACTTTCGCTCATCCTGCCGTCCATGTAATCGCTCCACTCGCTGAAATTACTGAAGAAGCAGGATTTGACGCCCACGTTCTCGCAAACCTGTCTGTATATCTGATTCGCCCTCTTGGCGCGATCTTTCCTGATTCGGTCCTCTTCCGAAAATCCGGTACGGCCGTCATTGTCGGAGAGATGCTTTCCGAACACCCGGGAGTATTCCTCGAAGTTTCTCAGATCCTGACCATCCCGTGGATTGCTGCCGGGCCTGCTGTCTGTGAACGGATCCAGCGCCGCGTGTTTGCTTTTCTCAGCATCATTGCTCATGATGTCCTCCGATCCACTACTTGTACTTGAATTCGTTCCATACGACCGGACCCGGTAACGCCCGATCAGGCTCCAGTCGACGGTCCTACGCGAATAGTAAGCACGATCCGCTCGTGTGAAAGGTGTCTCGGCCGCAAGTCGGAGGGAAATAATCGCAGAAATACGATATAGGCCCGCACGCAACGGTCCCATCGAAAAAAGGCTGAATCGCTTTTCGTGATGGACGATAGCCCCGAAACCCGGAGACAACCGGATTTTCCGCCCCCGAAGCGGTCTAGGGCGTCACGCGCCCGCCTTTTCGTTTTGCAAAGACCGGCCGTACCTTCGTCGCGCCGTAGATCTCCATGACTTCGTCACGCGTAACGAGCGCGATGAAACGCGGGACCTCCTTTTCGATATTTTGACGGCCGTTCATTTCCTGCCTGTCCACCAGGGCGACAACGGCGGCTATGTCCAGGTCGTGCTGCCGGCACGCCTCTATGGCCTTAAGGGTCGATCCGCCCGTCGTGACGACGTCGTCGAGCACGACCACGCGGTCCCCGGCGTTCACCTTGCCCTCGATCTTTGCCGGAATGCCGTGATCCTTCTGCTCCTTGCGGACCACGAAAGACTGCATCGGCTGCCCCCTCAGCCATGAACTGTACGCGGTCGCGTTGGCTATGGGGTCGGCTCCAAGAGTGAGACCGCCAACAGCGGTTATTCCGAGTGCCCGGACGGACTCGAAAACCAGGTTTCCGACCAGGTACTGGCCCTCCGGATCGAGCGTGAGCCGCTTGCAATTGAAGTAGAACTGACTGGTCCCCCCATGGGCCAGCTTAAACCTGGGTTCCTCGGCGTATTGAAACGCGTGCTCGATGATGAGTTCCACTAGTCTACGGTGCATGCTTTCAAAATCCAGATCCCTCAGCTCGGTCATAATCCTCTTTTCTCGATTCTCATCAGCTCCAGGTGAGCATTTTCAGAAAACGGGTCCAGAAACCCTGCCTGGTCAACAGTTCCGCTTCCCGCGCGGCGTTTTCTTCCTGCATTCCGGCCAGTCGCTCGGCCCAGGCATTCTTTTCCTCCGCGAGCCTGCGGTCGAATTCCTCGCGCTCGCGGGCAATACGTTCGGCGACTTCCCTGTCCATGAGCGCGCGTTTTTCCTCGATAACCCGTAGCCGGTCTTCGATTTCCTTCTCGAGCAGCCGCTTCTGGTAGACGAGATCCCGTTTGAGCTTCTCGATTTCGGTATCCCTGGCGCCGAGTTCCCGGTCCTTTTCACGGAGTTCCTGCACCAACCGACGGTTTTCGTCAACCAAATCGAGTTTTTCGGAGATCTCCCGCTCGAGGGATGCGATCCTCTCGGTCAGAGGGCGGACCAGCACCTCCTGGAAGGAGGCCTGCCGGGGAGGCTTCGCCGCATTTTGGCCGCCTCCGCCTCCCGATGGATTCGCCTGCCCCGCCGGTTCCCCGGTTGACAACCGTTTTGCCTCGCCACGCTCTTTCAGGATTTTGTCCTCCGTTCAGCAATCAGCATTCAGCTAGGAATATAAAAGAGACGCCACAAAGAGAAAAGCCCATTTTGCGGTCGCGCGTCCCTGAGACGGCAGCATATGCCGCACCCGGAAACCGGTCCGTCCGAGGTCGTGGGGCTCACGCCTTCTCAGGGCGGAAATGCTTTCCCTGAAACAGACCGCGCATCTCCATGTATTCCGTGATCGCCTTGAGATTTCGCGCTTTTTCAAGCGCCCAGGCAGGCGCGGCCAATTCTCCGGGATGCGGGTCCCCGGTCAGCCTCTGGATTATCATATCCGGAGGAAGGAGGGCCAGAAATTCTCCGACATGCGCCGCGTATTCCTCGCGGGAAAGGCAGGAATAAGCGCCCGATCTGTATAGCTCTTCAAGGGGAGTGCCCCGGATGACGTAGAGCAGGTGGATCTTCACTCCCTGGATATCATGGCGCCCCAGAAAGCGCGCCGTATCGAGCATGTCCTTTTCCGTCTCGCCGGGCAGGCCGAGAATAACGTGAGCGCAGACCGGGATGGACCGGGCGCGCGTCCTGGCAACAGCGTCGGCGAATGATGCCGAATCGTGCCCCCGGTTAATCGCCAGCAGGGTCGAATCCTTGGAGGATTGGAGACCGTACTCGATCCAGATGAGCCGATCGCGCGCGAGATCCCGTAGATGATCGAGCACCGCCTCCGGAACGCAATCCGGACGCGTGCCGATGCTCAGGCCCACGACGTCGGGATCGCGCAAAGCCTCGGCATAGAGGGATTCGAGCACTCCCAGGGGCGCGTAGGTGTTCGAAAAAGACTGGAAATAGGCGATGAACTTCTTTGCCTTGTATTTTCGGGCGAGCCTTTCCTTGGCCGCCCGGATCTGCCCGGTGATGGACGCGGAACTTGACGCGCCGGTCCCCGATCCTTTTTCGTTACAGTAGATGCAACCGCCGCGCCCGAGGGCGCCGTCCCGATTCGGGCAGCTCAGGCCGGCATCGATCGTGATCTTCTGGACCCTGCAGCCAAAGACGGCCCGGAGGTATGTGTTGTAGTCGCGATAGAGATTTCCGGCCATATGTTCACATCCCGAGGCTGCATATCCGCTCATGCACAATTGTATTTCGAACAGAGGCGGGCATTCTCCTGCCGCCCCCTCATTCACGCCGGGAAAACGGCACCGGATACCGGCGATTCACTTTTATAACCTTTATCTGAAAATGGTTATCATTAAAACCTTGATTTTTCGTCTTTTTGACGTATTAGATAGAAAGTGTTCTCTAATTGTATGGTCATGTTTGCGCCGGATACGGGGTCCGATTATAATTTGTGCGTACAACGAATTGTGCGTAATGTACAATTTATACGCAACTCACAAAAGTTTTCTTCAGCGGTAAGCATCTGAAGGGGAACGGTCCTCGGATTCCTTCTCCCGCTTTGAGTACACACCTGGAAGTCAAATGGCTGGTAAGTACGATGTCATAGTGGTCGGTGCGGGTCATGCGGGATGCGAAGCAGCTCTGGCTTCGGCTCGTCTCGGCTGCAGGACGCTGGTCCTGTCCATGTATCTGGATACGGTTGCACACATGCCCTGCTCGCCTTCGGTCGGCGGAATCGGCAAAGGCCACCTCGTGCGCGAAATCGACGCGCTCGGCGGTGAAATGGGCAAGATCTCCGATATGACCGCGATTCAGTTCCGGTGGCTGAACACGAAAAAGGGGCCCGCGGTTCGGGGCACGCGAACGCAAAACGACAAGGTCCGATACAGGACCGCAATGAAGCACCGCCTCGAACTCCAGCCCAATCTCGAGATGAAACAGTCCCTGGTCGAATCCTTTCTGGTGGAGGATGGCAAGATCACAGGAATTCTCGACCAGTTCGGGGTTTTCTATGAAACGCGCGCCGTGGTTCTGGCTGCCGGAACCTTCCTGCACGGCCTGATTCATATCGGGAAAAGCCGTATCGAATCCGGACGCGCGGGAGAATTTCCGTCCAATGCCCTGGCGGACCAGCTGCGAGGACTCGGCTTTTCGCTCGGCAGGATGAAGACGGGCACTCCCGCCAGAATCCGTCGGCAGAGCATCGATTTCAGCGCTTTCCGCAAGCAGGAGGGTGACCCGGCCCCCCGGCCTTTTTCCCTCTTTACCGAATCGATCCCGCTCAGGCAGGTCCCGTGCCATATCGGCCGCACTTCCGAAAGGACCCATGAGCTCATCCGCCGCCATATCCATTTGTCGCCGCTCTACAATGGTTCCATTCTCGGGGTCTCGGCCCGCTATTGTCCCTCGCTGGAAGACAAGGTGATGAAGTTCCCCGACAAGGACTTCCACCAGATTATCCTTGAGCCCGAGGGTCTCGATACCGAGGAAGTCTACGCCAGCGGAACCGGGAACTCGCTGCCGCTTGAGGTTCAGATGGACCTCATCCACTCCATTCCCGGACTCGAACGGGCAGAGGTAATGCGCTCCGCCTATGCCATCGAATACGACTACCTGCAGCCGACCCAGCTTCATCCCACCCTGGAGACAAAACCGGTGGAAGGGCTTTTCCTCGCCGGGCAGGTCAACGGCACGTCCGGGTATGAAGAGGCTGCGGCACAGGGAATGTGGGCCGGCCTGAACGCGGCGCTGAAGGTTCAGGGACGGCCGCCCTTCGTGCTGGACCGGTCGGAAGCGTACATGGCGGTCATGATCGACGACCTGGTGACGAAAGGCACCAACGAGCCCTATAGGATTTTCACCTCGAGGTCCGAGTACCGCTTGCTGCTGCGCGAGGACAACGCGGATCTTCGGCTGCTCGAACACGGTTGCCGGCTTGGGCTTCACGACCAGTCGGTTTACAGGGAACTGGTCGAAAGGCGCGCCTCGATGCGAGCGGAGCTTGAGAGGCTCAGGAGGACTTTTGTGCGCCCGACGCCGGAAATCAACACGATTCTTGCGGGAAAGGGTTCGAACCCGCTCGATGAACCCGTTTCGCTGGAAAAGCTTTTGAAGCGGCCGGAACTCACCTATTCCGATGTGGAGAGCATGGCTGCTCCGCAGCAGCCACTCTCGGAGCGCGCAAAGGAGCAGGTCGAAATCGAGTGCAAGTACGAAGGCTACCTCCGCCGGCAGGAAGCTGAAGTAAGCAAATTCAAACAGATGGAGGAGATTCGCATTCCGCCCGGATTTCCGTATCATCAGATTCCGGGCCTGTCAAACGAGGTCAGGCAGAAGCTTGGAACAGTCAATCCCGTTTCCGTGGGCCAGGCATCAAGAATACCCGGCATCACACCCGCCGCGATTTCCGTCCTTATGGTGTATCTTAAGAAATTTCGTGAGCATACACCGAGTGCGGCTAGCGCTGCTTAAGAATTGTAATTCTTAAAAGGTTTTTCTTGCTCAAATTTGGCTTTACTTGTAGCATAGGCTGGATATTTTCCTGTGCGGATCCTGTTCCTGCTCCAAAAAAATCAAAGGGGGAATGAAATATGGAGGGGAAAAATGACAAGGATTTCATCGCGACTCTAAGAGACCACGGGCTTCAAGTTACCTATCAACGGCTTGCGATTTATCAGGCGCTCTATTATACCAAAAACCATCCCAGCGCCGAGGTGATCTACCAGCAGGTGAGAAAACGCTTCCCCATGATTTCTCTGGGAACGGTGTACAAGACTCTCGAAAAGTTTTTTGAGGTCGGTCTCATTCAAAAGGTGAGCCCAATCACGGAAGTCGCCCGTTACGATGCGGTCACACACCCGCACCATCACATGGTCTGCCTGGAATGCCAGTCGATTCAGGATGCCGGCGAGTACGTGGGGGACCAGAGGATTACTCTGCCCGCCATAGAGGGATTTCACGTCGTCAGGCAGCAGGTTGTGCTCCAGGGCTACTGCAAGGGATGTAAGGGAAATAACGGCGACAATTAAACTCGCCCTTTTTTGATTTGCCCGCTCGCGCGGTCCGGCCGCTTTTGTCCCGCATAGAATGGGAAGAGCGGTTGGTTATTTTCATCAGTACGGTTAACAAATCTTAACACTAACATCTGTACTTGTTTGCACAAAATAGTCCTTGCGCTGATGCTGCAGGGCTTTTTTTTGCCCTTGAGCGCGCCCGCGGAGTGTGCTAAGGGATACTCCAGGTCGGCGCCATGCCGGCCATGCCGTATAGCGGGTTCCATCCGCGGCCCCACTTTCCCATTCCCCTACTCCGCTCTAGATTGGGCTCTTCAGGATCGGAACGTTTTACCCCCTTTCCAAATTACCCCCCGTTGGGGTGTCACTTCCTCATTCCAGCGGAAGGAGGATCGACTGTGAACATTGTCGTCGTGATCAAACAGACTCCCGACACGGAAACGGTCATCAAGATAGCGCCGAACAACCGGCAGATCGTCACGTCGGACATCAAGTGGATCATCAACCCCTACGACGAATTTGCCATTGAGGGCGCCCTGCGCCTCAAGGAAAAGCACGGCGGGACCGTAACGGTTATGAGCTACGGCCCGCAGAGGGTCGTTGACGCCTTGCGGACGGCGCTCGCAATGGGGGCGGACGACGCGGTGCTGATCGACGATCCCGCCATGAAGAACGCCGATTTCATGCGCGTGACCCGCTCTCTTGCCGCTGCAACCCGTGAAAAGAACCCCGATATCATTTTCATGGGTTCGCGGACGGTGGACTACGACCAGGGCCAGCGCGGCGCAATCCTGGCCGAAATGCTCGGACTGCCCCATATCGCGCTTGCCGTTTCGCTCGAAAGCGACGGTTCCAAAGTGGTCGTCGACAGGCCGATCGAAGGCGGCCGAGTCACCATTGAGGCTTCCCTGCCCGCCGTGGTTACTTTCGGCGGTTCCCATGCCGTCTGGAATCCCAGGTATGCATCGCTTCCCGGCATCATGAAGGCGAAGAAAAAACCTCTGGCCATCAGAAAGCTCCAGGACCTCGGGCTCGATCCGGCCGACTTCAGCCCGGACCAAGCGAGAATCCGGATCACTTCCATCGAGATGCCCCCCCAGCGCAAGGCCGGAAAGATCATTGACGGAGGGCTCGATACGGAGGGCAAAGCGAGGGAACTGACCAAACTGCTGCGCGAAGAAGCCAGAGTGATCTGACACAGGAGTTTTCGATGTCTAAAAGTGTTTGCATCATCACAGAGTTCCGTAATGGAGACTTCCGGCGTGTGACCAACGAGGTGGCAAGTGAAGGACGCAGGATCGCCGACGCTCTGGGTGTCGGACTCGTTGCGCTTGTTCTCGGAGCCGGAGTCTCCGGGCAGGCCGCTTCCCTGGGCAAATTCGGCGTGGAAAAAGCCTACGTGCTGGACGATCCAGCGCTCGAGCACTATATGGCCGACACTTTTGTGCCCATAGCGGCCGAAATGATATCCCGGATCGCCCCCGTCGCCGTCCTGCTTCCCGCCTCCGTGGACGGAAGGGATCTCGGAGCCCGGCTCGGAGCAAGGCTCCACGTGACTCTTCTGCAGGACGTAATAGAGGTGCGCGTCGACGACAACAAGAAGGTCAAGGCGAAGTGGCCGCTTTTCGCGGGCAAGTGTTTCGCCTGGTGCGAATGGGCCGAAGGGGTCCCGCCGCTCCTTTCCATAAGGCCGAACGTCATGCAGTGCCTTGTGGCCGATGAAAACAGACTCGCCGAGGTCGAGAAAATCGACCTTCCGGTCCCGCCTTCCCGCACCAGGGTTGTGAAATACGATCTCGACACCTCCGGGAAGGTCGAACTGACGGAGGCTGAAGTCATCGTCTCGGGCGGAAGGGGAATGAAGGAAGCGGCAAACTACACCATCATCGAGGAACTCGCGGGAGTGCTCGGGGCCGCCGTCGGAGCTTCCCGGGCCGCCGTCGACGCCGGTTGGAGGCCTCACTCCGACCAGGTGGGACAAACCGGCAAGGTCGTCAATCCCAACCTCTACGTAGCGGTCGGCATTTCGGGAGCCATCCAGCATCTGGCCGGAATGGGCTATTCGAAGTATATCGTTGCGGTAAACAAGGATTCCGACGCCCCGATCTTCAGCAAGGCCGATTACGGCATCGTCGAAGACCTCTTCAAGTTCATTCCCGCCTTCACCGAGGAGGTCAGAAAACTCAAGAGTTCCTGCTGATACAATGATCCATCACGGCGGGGGAACTCCTTCCCCCGCCTCGACCTTGCCTGCCGCGCCCCCTCCCGGTGCCGGCGCAACTTTCCGGATCGTATCCGGAGCCTCCCAATGATTTCTTCCTTTCGCGTAACTTTTCGCCCTGCCTCTTCGACTCTTATCCTCAAAGGGAACGTCACGTGACCGCATGCAACCGTCGAACTTTCAGCGAAAGGAAACATTTGAGATGAAAAAGAGAAGCACCCTCGTTGTCTGGATCTTTTGCGCTCTGCTGGCAGCCATGCCGGGCCTCTGGGCGATCACGAGTTCTCCCGTGCTGGCGGGGGATTCCGGCGGGAACCATCACGTCAAGGGAGGCCACGGCCACCCCGGGATGGGCATGGCGCTAAAGGGCCTTAACCTCACCGAGGCCCAGAAAAAGGACATCGCGACAATCCTGAGGACAAAACGCGACGAAGCCAAAGGAATCGCCGATGAAATGGTTGCGGCAAGGAAAAACCTTTTTACCTTGGTGGGCGCGGCCGACTACAATGAGTCCGCGGTACGGCAGGCAGCTCACGAGATTTCCCGGCTGCATGAGGAAATGCTGGTCCTGCGGGCAGGGGCCGTTCACCAGGTTCAGGGCCTTCTGACCCCCGAGCAGAAACAGAAGTGGGACGTCAAAAGAGCCCGGTTTGCTGACAATATGCAGGATCGGATGGACGACAGGTTCGAGCACCTGGATGAATGGATAAATGCTCACAGCCACTGAAATCCGGGCCGTTTTCCCGGATGATTCCTATAAACCCGTCCCCCTCCCGGCCGCTGCGGTGAATGTGAAGGAACAGGTCGAAAAACTCACGGATGCTGAAATCATCGGCCGGGTGGTCGGGGGCGACACGAACGCTTTCGAAACCCTTCTGCTTCGGTATGAAGCCTTCGTCCATCGGGTTGTCGCGAGGCACGTGCCGCGGGACAGGGTGGAAGAGGTTGCTCAGGATGTATTCATAAGCGCGTATCGCACGCTACCATCCTACTCGGGCAGAAGCGGTTTCGGAAAGTGGCTGCACCGGATCGCGGCGCGAAGGTGTTGTGATTTCTGGCGGGAGAGATCCCGGCAGAACGAAATCCCTTTCAGCCAGCTCTCCGAGGAGCAGGAAAAGTGGCTGGACGGCCTTACGGCCGCGCGATCGATGGAGACCTTCGAGGACGCCGCGGCCGGTCGCGAGGCGAGGGAAATCCTCCATCTCGCACTGGCCCGGATGTCCCCGGAAAACCGGACGGCCCTGACGCTTGTCTACCTTGAAGGCCTTGCCGTGAACGAGGCCGCCGGGATCATCGGCTGGAACTCCGTGGTCCTCCGGGTGCGCCTGCACCGGGCCAAAAAGCAATTACGCCATATTATCGGCGAGATCCTTGAATCGAGGGAGCAGCATGAAACGGAATCGTAAGGAAGCAATCCTGCGAGTGGAAAGAGCTCTCCTGGATGCGCACCGAAGCGGCGATTCCGCTGAACCCGGCGGGCAATTCCACTCCAACGCCATGCGCCGGATCAGGCAAATCGGGCCGCATCCCCTGAGTTCTGCCGCGAACGGCACCGAACCCAGGTTTATCTGGAGGTTTGCTGCGGCAAGCTGCGCCATTGCGGTGGCGGTTTTCCTGTACTCCTCCAGCATGGATTTTTCCGCAATTCAGCTTCAGGCCGCCCAGTCGCTGGTCGAAGACTCCGCCGATTTCGTCCTGGCTGAAGCACTCGCGGTAATATGAAAGGAAAAGCGCGGTGAAGAAGTGGAAGCTCTGCTCCGGCCTGCTGGCGATCTTCGTCTCGGGCGTCATAGTCGGATACTCGCTTGGCGATATCCATGCCAGGAAAAACATCGAGCACATTTTCAGCGGAGACCGCTCCAAACCGCACGAGATCATCGTGGACAAGCTTGCTCGTGAGCTGAAGCTCTCCGGGGAGCAGCGGACCTTTGTCGAGGGAGTTGTCTGCCGCACCCGCGCTCAGCTTTCCGAATTGAGGCGGCACCATCACCCGGAAGCGGAAAGGATGATATCCTCGGGGGTGGCGGAGATAAGAGAGCGGCTCGATCCCGAGCAGCAAAAAAAGCTCGACGCCCTCTACGAGCGCATGAAGAAGCGCTTGGGCAAGTGGAAAAGACATGCCGCGGAGGACTGCAAGTAGGCGGGCAAAAAGCGATTATTTGCGAAAAAACCACAGAAGAAACGAGATGATAACGCTTACGACCACCATGGATGTAACGGGGATGTATACTTTGATGCTCGGCCGGTTTATCACGATATCTCCCGGAAGGTGACCGAGCGGAATTTTGCCGATCCATGGCCAGGCCAAGCCCACGATGAGAATGACGATTCCGATGACAATCAGCAGCTTTTGCATCCCGGTCCGTCCAGAGTTGATGTCCCGATTCCCGCGAATATCAAGGGAGAACTAAAGGAAAAGAGCGGGGGCAATAAATTCCCCCGCACCCCCTCGGGTTCGGCTTTAGGCGCTTGCGGCCCATGGCCAACGCCCCGCCGCAAGCGCCAACATGACAGCGCTGCTGCGCGTGGGGTATGGAGAGCAGGCTCCCCACAGTCTGAAAGACTGCTATCATCTTGAACGCTCATTGGTAGAAGAGCCAACGGCGCCTCTGCCCGGTTTCCGGGCGAATCCTTCCTTCGAATCAGTACAACGAATTGTTGTGATGGCTGAGCCGGTCGGCCAGCATCTTTTCCACTATCGGAGGCACCAGTCCCGTGACGCTCCCGCCCGACATGACAACTTCCTTTATAATTCGAGAGCTTATATAAATCCAGCGCATGCCGGTCATGATAAAAAGCGTCTCGACGTCCGCGTTGAGCTTCCGGTTCATGAGCGCCATCTGAAATTCATACTCGAAATCGCTGATGGCCCGCATGCCCCTCAGAACAGCGCGCGCGGGAACCGACTGAACATAATCGACGAGAAGGCCGTGGAAGACATCCACCGTCACGCGCTCTCCCTCGGGATGGTCGATAAGGGATTGGCGGATCATCTCGCAACGTTCGTCGATAGTGAACAGGGGGCTTTTCCCGGGATTCGCGGCAATGGCGATGATAATCCTGTCAAAGATCTTGAGGCCCCGTTCGAGAAGGTCGATGTGGCCATAGGTGATCGGATCGAAAGAACCCGGATAGACTGCGATGTTGTACATGCACGCTCCTGTAGGGCCGCTACTCGGCCGCTTCCCTGAGGAACAACTCGATCAGAGTGTCTCCGTACCTGCGTTCGCGATACTTTTCCCAAACATCGGACGGTCTCGGCGGTTCATCCTTGGCGTGCTGCTCGGCCACAAACAACGCTTTCGGGGCGGCTACGGTTTCGATGATTTCGAGAATATCGTCGATCAGCCCCTTCCCGTAGGGAGGGTCCGCGAAAACGATGTCAAACCGTTCGCCCTTCGACGCAAGGCGGCGCACCGCCGACAGGGCGTCTTCCCGTATCACCCGCGCCCTGTCCAGTGCTCCGCAAATCGTGATGTTTTCCCGGATGAGGCGCGCGGCCTCAGCGCTCCTGTCGACGAAGAACGCAACTTCGGCTCCGCGACTGAGAGCTTCGAGGCCCATCGCGCCTGTTCCGGCAAAAAGGTCTAAAACGCGCGCTTCCGGCACGTAAGAGGCAATCATGCTGAAAATCGCCTCGCGAACCTTGTCGGTCGTCGGGCGGATCTTCTCATCTTTGGGGGTTCGAAGTCCCCTGCCCCGGAAAGCGCCCGCTATGATGCGCATTTTCGGCTAGAGCCGGCCACGGCTCAGGAGAACCTCCGCAATCTGAACCGCGTTTGTGGCGGCGCCCTTGCGGATGTTGTCGGCAACCACCCACATAGCCAATCCGTTTTCGACGGATGGATCCTTGCGAATACGCCCCACGTAGGTATCGTCGGTTCCGGCTGCCTGGAGCGGAACCGGGTAGACCGCTTTCGAAGGATCGTCGATCACTTTCACTCCCGGGAAGCCTGAGAGCAGCCTGCGGACCTCCTCCACCTCTATCGGCTTTCCGGTTTCGATGTTGACCGATTCCGAGTGGCCGTAGACGACCGGGATCCGGACCGTGGTGGCACAGACCCGAATGGCGGGATCGGAGAAGATCTTCTTGGTCTCGTTGACCATTTTCATCTCTTCTTCGCTGAAACCGTTATCGAGGAAAGCGCCGATATGCGGAAAACAGTTGAAGGCTATCTGATGCGGATATATCTCCCTTTTCGGCTCGCGGCCGTTCGCGATTTCCGCGACCTGGGTGCGAAGCTCCTCGATCGCCCTCTTACCAGTGCCGGATACGGCCTGGAAGGTGGTGACCACTATCCTTTTTATTCCGACAGCGTCGTATATCGGCTTGAGCGCAACGACCATCTGGATCGTCGAGCAGTTCGGGTTCGCGATGATTCCCGAGTGACCGAGGGCCGCATCGGGGTTGACTTCGGGCACGACGAGCGGGACCTTGGGATCCATGCGCCAGGCGCTGGAGTTGTCTATCACGACGGCTCCCGACTTTGCCGCGCAGGGAGCGAACTTCTTGCTGACGCTGCCGCCTGCGGAAAAGAGGGCTACCTGAATGCCCTCGAAGGAATCCTCTTTGAGTTCCTCCACCGGATATTGCTTGCCGCGAAAAGACAGCGTCTTGCCCACGGAACGAGCCGATGCAAGCAGTTTGATTTCACTTACCGGAAACGACCTCTCCTCCAGAACCTGCACCATGAGATTGCCAACGGCACCGGTTGCCCCCACAACAGCGACTTTGAATTCTTTTTGTCCCATTTTACCCAATACCCCTCGGATGCAAAAGAGCACCCATGATGAAATTTGATTTCGTAAAGGATTGGTATCTCACGAAATTCAGATGTTGTAAAGCGAGTTTAGCCCTTGTGAAATGGAATGCCCCCTGTTCCCTCCGGGCATCCCCCGCAGCAGGGAAGCGTTTCAGGACCGGCAAAATTCTCAAGCGTTCATATGCTTCAGAACCAGATCGCCCACTTCCGTCGTGGAGTATCCCATCTGCCCCGCCGAAAGGCTCTTGAGATCCCCCGCCACAACCTTCTTTATCGCCTCTTCGACAAGAGAAGCCGCGGACGTCTCTCCCAGGTGATCGAGCAGCATCTGCGCGGCCGCAATCGCCGCAATCGGGTTTATGACGTTTTTCCCCGCATACTTCGGCGCCGATCCGCCGATGGGTTCGAACATGGAAACGCCCTGAGGATTGATGTTGCCGCCCGCGGCGATCCCCATGCCTCCCTGGATCATAGCTCCAAGGTCCGTTAAGATATCCCCGAACATGTTATCCGTCACGATCACGTCGAACCACTCCGGGTTTTTGACCATCCACATGCAGATCGCGTCGATGTGGGCATAGTCCGTCCGGATGTCCGGATATTCGGCGGCCACCTCATTGAATGTCCGCTGCCAGAGATCCGAGGCGTAGGTAAGCACGTTCACCTTTGCGCACAGGGTAAGCTTTTTGCGGTAATTGCGCTTCCGGCAGTATTCGAAGGCAAACCGCACGCACCGTTCGACGCCCATGCGGGTGTTGACGGATTCCTGCACGGCAACCTCCTGGGGCGTGCCCTTGCGCAGGAAGCCTCCCGAACCCGCATAGAGGCCCTCGGTATTCTCGCGCACCACGACAAAGTTGATATCCTCCGGCCCCTTGTTTTTGAGCGGCGTGTCCACCCCCGGGTAGAGCACCACCGGGCGCAGGTTCACGTACTGATCGAGCGAAAACCGCAGTTCGAGCAAAAGACCCTTTTCGAGTATTCCGGGCTTGACCTCGGGGTGCCCGATCGCGCCAAGCAGAATGCCGTCGAAGGTCCTCAGCTCATCGAGCGTGCCTTCCGGAAGAATCTCCCCGGTGCGCATGTAGCGCTCGCCGCCAAGATCGTAATGCACCTTCTCCACCGCGAACCCGCATTTCGCGACCGCCGCGTCGAGCGCCCTTACGGCCTCGCGTATCACCTCGGGACCCGTGCCATCGCCTGGAATAACCGCTATCCTGTAATTCTTTTTCTTTTCCATGATCTCACCCGCTGCCGTCCTAATGTTCTATTGCCCCTGAGACATCTGCGCCCTGACGTATTCCATCAGCCCGCCCGCTTCGATCAGCTTCTGCATGAACGGGGGGATCGGCTGGGCGCGGTAGTTCTCATTCCTGGTAAGATTGACGATCGAGCCCGAGTCGAGATCCACTTCGAGCATGTCGCCCGTTTCAATCCTGTCCGCGGCTTCCGGGCATTCGAGAATGGGAAGCCCCATGTTGAACGCATTCCGGTAGAAGATCCGGGCGAAGCTGTGAGCTATCACGCAGCCTACACCGGCGGCCTTGATGGCAATCGGCGCGTGTTCCCTGGAGGACCCGCAACCGAAGTTCTTTCCGGCGGCAATGATTTCCCCGGGCCTGACCTTCGCGGCAAACTCCGGATCCGCGTCTTCCATACAATGAGACGCCAGGGCCGCGGGATCTATCGTGTTCAGGTAGCGCGCCGGTATAATGGCGTCGGTGTCCACGTCATTTCCGAATTTCCATGCTTTTCCCTGGAGTTTCATCAGCTCAAAACCTCCTCCGGATGCGCGATGCGCCCAAGGACGGCCGAAGCGGCGGCAACGGCGGGATTGCTCAGGTAGACCTTGCTGTCTATATGGCCCATGCGGCCGACGAAATTGCGGTTCGTTGTCGCGATCGCCGTTTCGCCGGGAGCCAGTATTCCCATATGCCCGCCAAGGCAGGGGCCGCAGGTGGGAGTGCTGACAGCCGCTTCCGCTTCGATGAATATCTCGATCAGACCTTCTTCCATGGCCTCGAGATAAACGTTTTGAGTCGCCGGGACCACGATGCACCGGACCCCGTTTGCGACCTTCCGGCCGCGCATCACCTCGGCGGCGATTCTCAGGTCTTCGAGACGGCCGTTGGTGCAGGACCCGATCACCACCTGATCGATCGGAGTTTCGGGAAGCTCGGTCACCTGCTTCACGTTTTCGGGCGAATGCGGCATGGCCACCACCGGCTCGATGTCGGAGAGGTCCCATTCGTGCACGGCTTCGTATTCCGCGCCGGGATCCGAACTGTAGAACTTGTAGGGCCGCTTTGCGCGCACGCTCACGTATTCTTCGGTAATCTCGTCGGGCGCAATGATCCCGACCTTGGCCCCGGCTTCGATCGCCATGTTGCACATCGAAAGCCGGTCGGACATGCGCAGATTTTCGATCACCTCACCGGTGAACTCCATTGCGCGGTAGCGCGCGCCGTCAACGCCGATGCGCCCGATAGTATAGAGGATCAGGTCCTTGCCCCCTACCCACGGCCGAAGCTTGCCCTTGTAGACGAACTTGAGCGATCGGGGCACCTTGAACCAGACGCGGCCGGTGATCATCGCGGCCGCGAGATCCGTACTCCCGACTCCCGTTGCGAACGCGCCCAGGGCGCCGTAGGTGCACGTGTGGCTGTCCGCGCCGATGACGACATCGCCCGGCAGCACTAGCCCCTGCTCGGGAAGCAGGGCATGCTCGACGCCCATTCGCCCGACTTCGAAGTAGTAGGGGAGCTTGAACTCCCGCGCAAAGTCGCGCAGCATGGCCGCCTGAACCGCGGAGGCGATGTCCTTGTTCGGGACGAAATGGTCGGGCACCAGGCTGATGCGTTCGGGGTCGAACACTTTTGTCGCCCCCGCCTTCCGGAAAGCGCTGATCGAAAGCGGCGCGGTGATGTCGTTTCCGAGGGCGAAATCGATTCTCGCTTCGATAAGCTCTTCAGGGAATACTTCACTCTTCCCGGCGTGGTCCGCCAGGATCTTCTCGCTGATTGTTTTTGGCATTACGTCCTACCTCTTAAATCAGGTTCTTGGGACCCACCTGGTCAGGATCGGAATCCGGCTGCCGTTCCGTCCGGCTGTCTTCGGAAGGGGACGCAACGGGTAGCGGCGGAGGCGGCTCCGTCTCCTCCAATCCTTTCTTCCCCTGAGCTTTCCAGACAACCCACCTGATTGGGCCGGAAATCGTGTATATGGCCATGAGGAAAAAGAGCATGAACGAGGGATTGACCGCAATGATGCAGACGAGAGTGATGACTCCGAAGAGGAAGAAGCTCTGCTTGGCCTTGATGTGTTCGACGTCCTTGAAGCTGTTGAAGGGCATCGTGCTGACCATGAAAGCCCCGAGCAGGTAGGTCAGCGCGAGCAGGACGTCACCGGTAAGCGATTGCGCCGTGCTGATGCTGTAATGGGTGAGAAACAGGACGGTTGTCGCGATCATGCCCGCCCCGCCCGGAATCGGCAAGCCGACAAAATACTTTTTGCTTGTCGTTTCGACCTGCACGTTGAAACGCGCGAGCCTCAACGCGCCGCAGGCCATGAAAACGAAAGCCGCGAGCCAGCCCAACCGCCCGTAGGGCCTCAGCACCATGAGGTAGATCAGCAGCGCCGGAGCCACCCCGAAGGAAACCTGGTCGGCCAGGGAGTCGTACTCCACGCCGAAGCGGCTCGTGGCATGGGTCAAACGGGCAATTTTGCCGTCCAGGACGTCGAAAACGCACGAGAAAATAATAGCCAGGGCCGCCATTTCGAAATTGCCGTTTATCGAGCTGACAATCCCGAAAAAACCGCTGAACATGTTCGCCGTTGTGAACAGGTTCGGGAAAATGTAGGTCCCACGGTGGACCTCGCCATCCCGCCGCCATCTTTTCCTTCGCGAACGTCTTTTCTTTACTATTTCATTCGACATAGGACGGTTTCCCCCGCGTACACGTGCTGGCCCTGGGCCACAAGGATGTCACTCCGCTCCGGCACGTAGACGTCCATCCTGGAACCGAACCGGATCATCCCGAACCGTTCCCCGCGGACGACGCCGTCGCCGACTCCCGGCCAGCAAACGATCCGGCGCGCAATGAGGCCCGCGACCTGAGTTATGACCACGTCCACTCCGGAATCGGCCCCTATCCAGAGGCTGTTCCGCTCGTTTTCCCGGCTCGCCAGGCTGAGATTGGCCGCTTTGAAGCCGCCCTTGCTGTACCTCATGCCCCGGATTGCCCCGGAGACCGGAACGCGGTTCACGTGGACGTCAAAAAGGGACATGAATATGCTTATCTTCATCGCCGGGGCGTTCAGGAGCGGAACCGACCCGACCCGTTCGACTCCGATGACCCTGCCGTCAGCCGGGGAAACCGCCTCCCCTTCCGTCGCGTTCGTAACTCTTTCGGGATCGCGGAAAAAATGCCCGATAAGAAGCGTGACTGCAAGAAGCAGCATCGTCACGGCAGACCACCCGAGCACTGCAGTAATCAGGGTTGCGAACATCGCGGCACCGATAAAGGGAATTCCCTCGCGCGCGACCGGAATGTGCGAATACTTGTGGCGGAAATCCTCAGTGGACAAACGGAGCTCCTGCGAAAATCAAAAGGCCTGGCCGCCAGGCCCAGCCTTTGAGCCTCCTCGAAAAACGAGGGGGAAATACTCCCACCTTGCTTTGACGCGATGGGTACAAACGATGGCTGAGGGCCGCCGCGTCAACAGCGGCGGCGGCCCCGCGAGCATTTTCCGGAAACGCGCCCCCCGCGATTTCGTCGCAGAGGCGCGCTCCTTCGAAGAACTAGATCATCTTCACGGCATCGAGGAAAGGCATCATGGCGCGCAGCTTGGCGCCGATCTCCTCGACCAGAAGCCGCTTTTCGCGGTTGCGGGTCGTCTGGAACATAGGACGGCCGGCCTGGTTTTCCAGAATCCACTCACGAGCAAACTGCCCCGACTGTATCTCTTCGAGGATCTTCTTCATCTCCTTGCGGGTCTCTTCGGTAACGACCCGCTTGCCGCGGGAGAGATCGCCGTATTCCGCCGTGTCGCTCACGGAGTACCGCATATAGGCCAAACCGCCGCGGTAGATGAGATCCACGATGAGCTTGAGTTCGTGCATACATTCGAAAAATGCGATTTCAGGCTGGTAGCCCGCTTCGACCAGAGTGTCGAACCCGGCCTTGATAAGCTCGGAAACACCACCGCAGAGGACAGCCTGTTCGCCGAAAAGATCCGTCTCGGTCTCTTCCTTGAAGGTCGTCTCGATTACGCCCGCCCGTGTCGCGCCGATACCCGCTCCGTATGCCAGGGCAACCTGGAGCGCCTGACCGGACGCATCCTGCTGAATGGCGACCAGCGCCGGCACGCCGGCTCCGCGAACGTATTCACTCCGCACGAGGTGCCCGGGGCCCTTCGGTGCGATCATGACCACGTCAACATCCTTGGGCGGCCGGATCTGACCGTAGTGGATATTGAAACCGTGCGAAAAAAGGAGCGTTTTGCCCTTTTTCATCGCGGGCGCGATGTCCCTGCGGTAGAGGGCCGCCTGTGCGTCGTCCTCGGTCAGGATCTGGATGATGTCGGCTGTCTCGGCGAGTTCCTTAGCCGTGACGGGCTTGAAACCGTGCTCGATCGCCGTATCGTAGTTTGCCGTACCGGGCAGATCGGCGACAATAACCTGAAGGCCGGAATCACGCAGGTTCTGAGCCTGTGCGTGCCCCTGGCTTCCGTACCCGATTACGCCGATCTTCTTGCCGCGCAAGACGTCCAGATTGACATCGGTATCATAAAAAATTCGCATCGATTTACCTCCTCTGATCGGGTTCAGTGCTTTTTGCTTCGAGCCAGCGCAGCTTTGCCGGTACGAGCGATCTCCACTATTCCGATCTGGTCCAAAAGTTCCATAATAGCAGTAATCTTGCCTTCGTTGCCCGTGACCTCGAGTGTATAGAAGTGGGGGCTCACGTCCACCACCTTAGCCCGGAAGATATCCACGATCCTGAGCACTTCGGCTCGCGTGGCCTGTTCCGCCCGGACCTTGATGAGCGCCATTTCCCGGTCCACGAATTCCGTCTCCGCAAAATCGTAGACCTTTATTATGTTCACAAGCTTGTTCAGCTGCTTGACTATCTGCGACAGCACGCGCTCATCGCCCGTCGTGACCAGAGTGATGCGCGTCAAACCCTTTTCGTTCGTTTCCGCAGCCGTGACAGTTTCGATATTGTACCCGCGACCGCTGAAAAGTCCCACTATCCTGGCCAGAACGCCGGGAACGTTTTGCACCAGGATGCCGATCGTGTGCCGTTGACCGTCTGTGATGATCACCGTGAATCTCCCTCGAATCTTCCCGGCCCGGCGGGAACGATCCTATGCCAGAAGCATCTCCGTTATGCTCTTTCCGGGCGGAACTATCGGAAAAACGCCTTCTTCCCGGGCCACGTGAAAATCCATAAGGACCGGCCGCTTGATCGAAAAAGCTTCCCTCAGGACGGGTTCGACCTCTTCGGGCCGGGTGGCCCTGAGCCCCACGGCGCCGTAGGCTTCCGCAAGCTTCACGAAATCGGGCGAACCCTCCAGGTCGGACCCCATGTAGTTCTTCTCGTAAAAAAGCTCCTGCCACTGGCGCGGCAGCCCCAGGTAATGGTTGTTCAGGATCGCCACTTTCACCGGGACCTTGTTACAGACTGCGGTGCACAGCTCCTGGATATTCATCTGAATGCTGCCGTCGCCGGCGATGTCCACCACCAGTTCGTCGGGATAGGCCACCTGCGCGCCTATCGCGGCCGGGAACCCGTATCCCATGGTCCCCAGCCCCCCGGAACTCAGGAATCCGCGCGGCCGATGGAAGCGGAAAAACTGCGCGGTCCACATCTGATGCTGCCCCACTTCCGTGGTGATGATAGCTTCGCCGCCGGACAATTCATAGATCTTTTCGATGACGTACTGAGGCTTGATCACGTCCTGCGACCGGCAGTAGGAAAGCGGATGTTCCTCGGCCCAGTGCGCGATCTCATCAAGCCAGCCCTTCCGGAGCTCACCGACTCCCTCGATGGGTTCGTTCCGGGCGATTTCTATCATCTGCTGCAGAGCGTTCTTGCAGTCCCCGACAATGGGAACATCGACGTCGACATTCTTGCTTATGCTTGTGGGATCAACGTCGACATGCGCTATTCTGGCATTCGGGGCAAACGTGCTTATCTTGCCGGTCACGCGATCGTCGAACCGCACGCCCACCGCGAAAATCACGTCCGCGTGGGATATGGCCATGTTGGCCTGGTAGGTGCCGTGCATCCCGAGCATTCCCAGGAAAAGCGGGTTTGGACGCCGTCCGCCATCTTTGTCCGCAACGGTTGCCGGAAATCCCCCCAGCCCCATGAGCGAGCAGGTCACCGGCGCCTGGATCAGGTTCGCCAGCGTAACAAGCTCCTCGGTGGACCCGGATATGACGATTCCGCCCCCCGCGAAGATGAGCGGGGCCTTGGCTTTCTTCAGCATCTGGTAGGCCTTCTTGACCTGCCCCGAATGAGCTTCGACAGTCGGCCGGTAGCCGGGAAGATCCACTTTTTTCGGATATTTGAAATCGGCATACGCCTGAATGACGTCCTTGGGCAAATCGACCACGACAGGTCCGGGACGCCCCGTGCGCGCCAGATAAAAAGCTTCCTTGATTACCGAGGCAAGGTTGTTTACGTCGCGCACCAGATAGCTGTGCTTTGTGCACGGCCGCGTAATGCCGATGATATCGACTTCCTGGAAGGCGTCGTCGCCGATGAGGGCGGTCGGGACCTGTCCCGTCAGAACGACCATCGGGACCGAGTCCATATTTGCCGTGGCAATGCCGGTTACCGTGTTCGTCGCCCCGGGGCCGGAAGTCACAAGGCACACGCCTACACGTCCGGTCGCCCGGGCGTATCCGTCGGCCATGTGCGTCGCACCCTGTTCGTGCCGCACGAGGATGTGGCGGATGTTGTGTCTGGGCATTTCGTGATAGATATCGAGAACAGCGCCACCCGGATACCCGAATATTACCTCGACTCCCTCTTTCTTCAGACACTCGAATAAAATCTGTGCGCCTCGAATTTTCATAAAACAACCCTTGTCCAAAACGTGGACCGAAACGAATTATCGTTATCTCTCAAGGGCCTGGAAACCGGCGGAAACAGCCGATTTTCAGGTGTTGCCCTGAGATGGAATAAAAATTGTAACAGGAATAAAGCTAAGCTGTCAATGAGATTACAGAATCCAATTCAGGCGGGGTGGAGTCGCAGGAGCGCGGCCGGAGTGTACTTGTTCGAGAAAAAACTCTTCAAAATGCGGGCCTCCGTCTCTTGACGCGAAGGCGGGGGAGTATGATCCTCCCCCGGTTTCGCGCAAAATACGATCATAATATATCGGAATTGGAGCCCACAGTCCAGCCCGTTGGTTTCAGGTTAACGTGAACGACTCCTCGGTATCCTCCCGCCAGCCGTCCCACAGATACGTCTCGGCCCGCCCCTGAGCGATTGCGCGGAACGCGTAGCGCACCTGCTCTTCGTAGAACTCGCAGTACGGGCTGGGAGCATCCACCGTCCCCGAGAGAACCTTCACCTCCGCCGGGCAGGGAGCCCCGCAGAAATGCCGGATCGCGCAGTCGGAGCACGGCTTGAAATTCTCCGTTTTCCGGCCGGTGATCTCCCTGAAGGGAGCCGTTTCGAGAATATCCGAAAGGCGATCCTCGTAGAGGTTTCCTCCCCTGTATTCCGGAAAACCGATGAACTCACTGCACGGAAATACGTCGCCGTGCGCGGAGACCGCGACAAAGCAGCGTCCCCCGCCGCAGGGAGCGATGTCACACATAAGCCGCCTTCCGGTGGGGCCGATGATTGCCGCCATGACGTTGGCGAAATTCGCGACCACCATCTTCTTGCCGGTCTTCTCGAAAAGCTCGCAAGTACGGTCAAGCGCCTCGATGAAATACCCGGCAAGCTCGGCGTTGTCCGGCTTGATCGCATGTCCGCCGGACCGGGTGCACCGGACCGGGTTGAACATCACCACCCGCACGCCGTGCTCGTGGTAGAAATCGACCATTGCCGGAAGCGTGCCGACGTTGGCGCTCGTGACGGTCGTGATGACATTGAAGGCCTCGTAGGAGGCGAGCCTGTCAATGACCTTCACGACACGGTCGAAACAGCCCGTCCCGTTCCAGTTCCTGCGCGTGAGATCGGCGATTTCGGCGCTGGGGGCGTCGAGCGAAACGCCGATACCCACGCCGTAGCCCGTCAGAAATGCGATCGCTTCTTCATCGAGTAGCGATGCGTTCGTCTGGACTCCGAACGTGAAATCGTCGGCGAACCGTTCGATTCCGGCAAAAACGGCTTCCCGTGCAAGCATGGGCTCACTGCCGTGGAAGATGACCTGAGGAAGGGCGCCTTCCGGGATCATCTGCGCAAAGGCGATCTTGAGACGCTCGAGGGCGCCGCACAGCTCCTCTTCGGTCATGGTCTTTCCGTGCCTGCGCATGTCCTCGGGCAGATAGCAGTACGTGCAGTTGAAGTTGCACTGCTCGGTCGGGTTGAAGTAGGCGGCGGAAGGCTTCAAACCGAACCTGAGATTTTGCATCTCGGCCCGGAAATCCCCGCATTGCGCGCCAAACTCCGCGACGAGGCCTCCGGCAAGCGCATCCCCCAGTTCTTCGCGGCGCACCAGCGCCCAGAAGGCGGTATCCGGTTCGATTACGGCCACCTGGTCCGGGAGGCCGACCTCCAGGACCGAAAAAGCCGGGCCGTACCCCGTGTTTGCGTAAAGCGGCCTACGCTGCATGTTCTGTGCGGTGATCATTGGCTTTCCTTTTTCTTACTTCCGTTTGGCCGCGATAAGGATGTAGTGGGACAGGCCGGTTCCGTTATTGGACGCGCGGCAACGACGACGATAAGAAATAATGTTTTTCATGACCTTTCCTCCTTGTTGAAGTGGGCTCCAAATAAAAAAACCCGGAAGAGCACAAAGCCCTTCCGGGTTCCTTTTACCATCAGAAACCTTTTGACAGCCTTCTCAGCAGGTCTTCTGGCTCTCGGATCTTCTGAGGAGCGGCAACCTTCCCTCCGGGGTGAACCCCGAAAGTGACCGAACCGTGTTCGCGCCAATCCTCATCCCCGATTACAGCGGCGGGACCGCCACGGATTTGCACCGTAGTTCCGGGATGCTGAAACGACTGAATTGTGACCGTAAATCTATACCAAGGCCGAAAGGCTGTCCAGACCAAATCCGGGAAGGAAAAAGAAGAGCGCAACAGCGCGGAATCGGGTCCAGCGATTGGCCCCCGCCCCCCGCAAAGGAATCCCGGGGACCGCGACGCGGGAAGGACTTCTTGCAGATCCTTACGTGGAGCGGATTTGAAGATTCACGAACGAGGCGCGGCCGATAAGGGGAGATATTCTTATATTTTCGGCGATAAGGGGGAGATTAGGCGGAATCCGGCTCCATTCGCCCGATTCCGGGTGCTTTGACTCGTTGACTCGGATCACCTTTTCCCGGTAGAAACCGCCTTGTTCAGCTTTAGTTTTCCTCCCTCAGATCTCGGCAAAACAATCAAAAAAGGATAAGATATGGAAAGTTCCGGGGCGTCCGCTGTATCCTCCCATGTAGATGAAAACTATGCTCCATCATCCAAAAAAGGGCGGTCCGGACGAGGGATCGGAGACATGGGAATTTCACTTACGCCAAATTCTTTGCTTGTATTGAAGAAACGCTACCTTATCAAGGGAGACGACGGTCAGACCGTCGAGACTCCCGAGGACCTGTTCCGGCGCGTCGCCACGGCCATAGCCCAGCCCGACGCCCTTTTCGAGGGTGAGGAAAAGGTCCGGGAGACCGCGCGCAAGTTCTACAATCTCATGACCTCGCTTGACTTCATGCCGAATTCGCCCACCCTCATGAACGCGGGACGGCATCTGGGGCAGCTTTCGGCCTGCTTCGTGCTGCCCATCGAGGACTCCATAGACAGCATTTTCGAAGCCATCAAACACGCCGCCATGATTCACAAAAGCGGCGGTGGAACCGGCTTTTCCTTTTCCAGGATTCGCCCGGAAAACGATAAGGTCCTCTCGACCCAGGGGGTCGCGAGCGGCCCCGTTTCCTTCATGTCCGTCTTTGACGTGGCAACCGAGACCATCAAACAGGGCGGTACCCGCCGCGGCGCGAACATGGGCATCCTCCGGGTCGACCATCCGGACATCCTCCGGTTCATCACGTGCAAGACCGACAACGACCGCATGACCAACTTCAACATTTCCATCGCCGTAACCGACGATTTCATGCGGGCGGTCGAGACCGGGTCGGACTACCCTCTCATCAATCCCCGCACGGGCGAAGAGGTGGAACGGCTGTCGGCCCAGTCGGTTTTCGAGACGATCGTGAACTCGGCCTGGAGAAACGGCGAGCCCGGCATCATTTTTATCGACGCGATGAACCGCGACAACCCGACACCGCACATCGGAACGATCGAGAGCACGAATCCCTGCGGCGAGCAGCCTCTGCTGCCCTATGAATCCTGCAATCTCGGGTCGATCAATCTCGCCAACATGCACGCCGACGGCAAGCTGGATTACTCGCACCTCAAGCAGGCGGTCTGGGATGTGGTGCATTTCCTGGACAATGTCATCGAGGCCAACAAGTACCCTCTCCCCAAGATCGACGAACTCACCCGCTCGAACCGGAAGATCGGCCTGGGCGTCATGGGCTTTGCGGATCTTCTGATCGCGCTCGGGATTGCCTACAATTCCGAGGAAGCGGTTGCCACGGCCGAAGAAGTAATGGGCTTCATCCAGAACGAGTCCAAGGCGGCATCGGCTTTCCTCGCAAAGACGCGGGGCAACTTCCCCAACTATCCCGGTTCCGTGTTCGACCGGCCTGATACCCCTCTCATGCGCAACGCGACGACGACCACGATCGCGCCCACGGGGACCATCAGCATCATTGCGGGGTGTTCGAGCGGAATCGAGCCGCTTTTTGCGATCAGCTTCCTGCGCAAGGTGCTCGACGGTGAAGAGCTGGTCGAAACCCATCCCTATTTCAGGGAAGTCGCCAAGAAGCGCGGATTCTTTTCCGAAGAACTCATGAAGCTGATTGCCGAAAAGGGAAGCATCAAGGATATAG
>JAJFVB010000041.1 GCA_021372055.1 Desulfobacteraceae bacterium
CGTTTTCTCGATGCCCGCGGCTGGCATCCTTTCCTCTGCCGTGTCATTACGCCGGCGAACGAGGAAGAAACCCAACCGGAGATATTGAAACTCACCCGCAACGGTGCATTGCCCGCCGAACTTGTCCCATTTACCAATCCCGTCCGGATCAACGACCTTCTCGACGGGCGGATACCCTCAACGGACCCTCAGGGCGAGGTTTATCGCCTTCTTGTCCTGGCTGCCTGCCGTTATTACCATCATCTTATGCCCTTTCTCTTTGAGGCGCTGGATGACGAAACGGAGTTGCTCCTGCCCGACGACCTTCTTACTGAGCATGCGGTTGCCCAAGGTTTCCGTAGTGACATCACCGACGACGACTGCGCCGAGGTGGAGATCATTGGCTGGCTTTACCAGTTTTACATCGCGGAAAAGAAAGACGAGGTCATGGCGCGGAAGAGCGCTGTGCCGACCGAGGACATCCCCGCCGTCACTCAGCTCTTCACGCCACACTGGATTGTTCGATACCTCGTTGAGAACTCCCTTGGTCGTCTCTGGTTGCTGAATCGCCCTGGTTCTGCGCTCCGCGAGCACATGCCCTACTACATTGAGGGCGAACCGGAGACCGACTTTCTCAAAATCACCAAACCGGAGGAAATTCGTTTGCTCGATCCGGCCACCGGCTCCGGGCACATGCTCACATATTCATTTGACCTTCTCCATCTTATCTACGAGGAGGAAGGGCATGCACCCAGCGAAATTCCCGGACTCATTCTTCGCCATAACCTCTTTGGCCTGGAAATCTGTTCACGGGCAACCCAGCTTGCCCAGTTTGCCCTTGTCTGCAAGGCTCGCGAGAAATCTCGTTTAACGTTTAGAACATCCATCCAACCGCAGGTGATGTGTTTGGAAGATGTGAAGATCACTTCAGAGGAGATGACGGATTACCTTCGTCTGCCCGGCCTGCGGGGAAATTTTTCTGAAAATGTTTTGCAGCAAGTTCACCAGTTTCGTGAGAAAACCTCTACATTCGGATCGCTGATCCAACCTAGGCTGAACGCAGCGGAAATCGCCATTCTCAAATCCCGATTGGAAATGGTGGACACTGGTGGCGATCTTTTGCTCCGCGAAACTCACCGCAAGGTTATCCGCGCTATCGATCAGGCGGAGATGCTTAGCCAGCGTTATCACGTCGTTGTCACCAATCCGCCATATATGGGAAGCAAGTTCTTCAATCCCGACCTAAAACATTTCATTAATGAGGCATATGCAGAAGGCAAGTCCGACGCGTATGGAGCATTCATGTTTCGACTCGCCCGTTTGGCAGTTGAAAAAGGTTACGTGGGAATGATTACGATCCCCAACTGGATGTTCCTCAGCGCCTTTGAAGACCTCCGCCTTTGGTTGATTCAGAATATCAATATCTCATCCCTCGTGCACCTTGGTCGTGGAGTCTGGGGTTCAGATTTTGGCAGCTGTGCATTTGTGCTTCACCAAACAACTTACGGAAAAACAAAAGGATACTACAAAAGGCTTTTCCGGATTCAGGGCGAAGTCAATTCGCCCCAGGAACTCGAAAAGAACTTCTTCGATAGCTCTGCTTTCCCTTCGTATCAAATCGCGTCTCGAAGTCTATCAGATATTCCGGGTGCGCCGATTGCATACTGGATAAGCGACAAAATGCGTAGTGTTTATAAGAATAGTACAATTCTCGGGAAACATGTACGAACGGCAATCGGCTTAAATACCGGTGACAACACCCGCTTTCTACGTCTTTGGAGCGAAGTCGGCGTTTCTCAGATTGAGTTTAACTGTCCGAGCATTCAGGAGTGTACGAAGAGCGGAAACAAGTGGTTCCCATACAACAAAGGCGGAGCATTCCGAAAGTGGTATGGGAATCGAGATTTTATCATTAATTGGGAGGACGACGGGAAAGAGGTGAAGGATTTTGCTGTCGAACGGAATGACGGCAAGCACTGGTCGCGCTACATCCAGAATCTGCCATTCATGTTTCGGAAGGGTGTCACATGGACATTTATCAGTTCATCATGCTTCGGAGTGCGAGCGCTCGACAAAGGATCACTTTTCGACGTTGCGGGATCAGGAGGCTTCTCTGAAGCGATAGATGACAGAATTATTCTCGGATTTCTCTGCACAAAAATTGCGTTTGAGTACCTAAAGGCACTAAACCCGACACTTAATTTTCAAGCCGGCAATCTTTCTTCCCTGCCCTTTGTAGAGTCGGCTATTGCTGCCCGAAGTGATCAAGTATGCCGAGGTGTTGAGGAACTGACGGCTATAGCAAAAACCGATTGGAATAACTTCGAGACATCTTGGGACTTTCGCGATCAGCCTTTGCTGCGGCCGGGGCTGATGGGCGCGACGCTTGAGGCAAGCTGGCGAAATTGGGAGGTGCAGAGCATAGCCGCCATCCGCCGAATGCAGGAGCTGGAGACGGAGAACAATCGGCTCTTCATCGATGCCTATGGTTTACAGGATGAGCTGACGCCAGATGTGCCCGAGGAGCAGATAACCCTAGCCCGCGCCGATGCCCGCCGTGATATAGCGGCCTTCCTGTCCTATGCCGTCGGCTGCATGATGGGCCGCTATTCACTTGACCATCCCGGCCTCATCCTTGCCGACGCAGGCGACACCTTGGAACATTACCTCAGAAAGATTGGCAAACCGTTTGACCAGATCACTTTCACGCCCGATGCCGATGGCATCATCCCGGTACTCGATCGAGAATGGTTCGAGGACGACATCGTGGCCCGCACCCGCGACTTTCTTCGCGCCACGTTCGGCGTGGCCACGCTGGAGGAGAATGTTCGCTTTATCGAGGAATCCCTCGGCAAAGACCTGCACAAATACTTTCTCACCGACTTCTACAAAGACCACCTCCAGACCTATAAAAAACGCCCCATCTACTGGCTCTTCCAAAGCCCGAAGAAGGGTTTTTCCGCCCTCATCTACCTACACCGCTACACCCGCGACACAGTAAACGTCCTGCTCAACGGGTATCTGCGTGACTTCCTGCATAAGTTACATTCCCGCATTGAGCATTTGGAACACGTTCAGGCCACCAGCGAAAGTGCCAGGGAAAAGACAGCAGCCCGTAAGGAAAGCGATGCCCTCAAGAAGACCGTCCACGAATGTGAGGAGTATGAGAGAGAGATTATCCTGCCCCTCGCCCAGCAGCGGATCGAACTGGATCTTGATGACGGTGTTAAGGCCAACTATCTCAAATTCGGCAAAGCCCTTGCCCCCATTCCCGGCCTGGCAGCCAAAGAGGAGGACGGATGAAGCGTATTCACGATAGCCTCCGGCAGGTCGTTGGTCGGCACCGCCTCGTCTTCTGGTACGATGGTGCGGGAGATTGGGACAAGGAATTTGAGGCTTTCACCGCCGATGGTATTGAGAAGGTGCAAGTTGAGAATAACGAGTTTGGTGTAAAGGTGCGCATTCTGCGTCATCCGGATCGAAATACGAGGTTTCTGATTTATTGCCCCAGTCCCCGTCCAAGCGATGCGGACAACTGGCTTCTTGACCTACTTTTACAGGGTCATGAATTCAAGGCGGACCGTGCCTCTTTGGCTTTGCAGGACACCGGCCTTTCCTATGACTTCCATCCTGTCGTCGAACAGCATCTGGACTTTTTCAATGCACAAAAACGCATCGAGGCCCTGCGGGGTATCCTGGACAAGGATGATGACGCCGCCGCTGTCCGCCTGAAGATGATGGCCGTTTTGGCAGGCACCGCCCCAGATGTGGACACCCTGCTCCTGCATTTCCTCCGGGAGGCAGCCAAGGCGGCGCTGTTCGACCCCGTCACGGAAGCGCTGGGTCCGGCTGAATTGGTAGGCGACTTCTGGAAGGCGGCATCGCCGCTTTTCAATTACATGGCTGCTGAACCATCGCTTGTGGATTTTGCCGTGAGCCTTTTCCGGGGGGCAAATCCCTTGGAGACTTCGGCCTCGTTGAATTCCCACGGACGGGTATTTCTTCAGAGATGGAAGGACAGCCAGAGTCACGCGGATACATTCCGACATTGGTCTGCCCGCATGGCAGCGGATCTGCACGTCGAAGCCCGGCTGGAATCGCTTGCAGACATTGCCATTATTCTGGATGCAGATGAGTTTCCCGTTTTCGAGAAGAAGGTCATTCATTCGCTTTGCCGTTCATTCGAGGCGGGCGCCGACAAGGAAGCACTCCTCTCGATTATCCAGCGTCGCCGCCGCTCGTTCTGGTATCCGAATCATGAGCAGGGTTATCGAGCGCTGGAGCAGGCTGTCGAAATGCGGGATTTGGTTGCAGGGGCGGAGCTGACGGTGGAAGCTTTGGCCGAAGGTCTGACCCGTTACACACGGAGCTGGTGGCGGATCGACATGGCTTACCGCCGGTTCTGGTTGTACCAGCGTGCCTATGCGCAGACCAATTTGATGGGGCAGATAACCACCTGGGTGGAAAAAACCTATGTCAATAATTTCCTTCTTCCCCTGACCGACCGCTGGAGCGACCGAATCCGCGAACTGACACGGTGGTCGTCGGACGCGCTTTCACCGCAAACAATATTTTTTGATCGCTACGTGCAGCCTTTTTTGGAAAGAGGTCAGAAGGTTTTTGTAGTGATCTCCGACGCTCTGCGCTACGAAGCAGCCTGTGAATTTGCCGCCTTGCTGAGAAATGAGGATCGGTGGACATGCGATGTGGAGGCAATGCTCGGTGCGCTGCCTTCCTTCACACAGCTTGGGATGGCGGCGCTTCTTCCAGGCAAGACCCGTGAAATAGACACGACAACAGGCAATGTGACTCTGGACGGCTGCAGTACCGTAGGAACACAAAACCGCAGCGAGATTGTGAAGGCCAAGGTAAATGGAAGAGGCATCGCCCTGCAGGCTGAACAGTTTCTGGAACTAAACACCAAGACTGAGGGACGCGCCCTGATGCGCGATCACGACGTGGTCTATATCTATCACAATACCATCGACTCCGTGGGTGATTCCGTCTCTACTGAAGCCCAAACCGTGGAAGCGGTCGAACGCGCCTTTGGCGAGTTGATGAAAATTATGAAAAAAATTGCTAACATCAACGCCTCGAATATGATCTTAACGTCGGATCACGGTTTCCTTTTTCAGCAGGAGGCCGTGGCGGAAGCCGATATGGCCACCCTGCCGCAGGCAGTTGAATGGACATACCGAAGCCGGCGTTTTGCGATTGGCAAGCATGTTCAAAACGGTCCGGGTGTGAAACTCTTTCAGGCTGCTGATCTTGGGTTGAGCGGGGAGTGGACGGTTGCCTTTCCCCTGTCGCTTGGCCGTTTCCCTTTGCAAGGTTCTGGAAAACGCTACGTTCATGGCGGGACAGCACTCCAGGAAATCGTTGTGCCCGTGCTGCGTATCCATAAGGCGCGCGCCAGTGACACAAGCCGTGTCGAGGTGGATGTTCTCCGGCTGCCGTCAAAAATTACGAC
>JAJFVB010000084.1 GCA_021372055.1 Desulfobacteraceae bacterium
CCTCGCCTTTTACGTAACGACGACCTTTTTGACCGGACACTCGAAACTCGCGCGGGCGGGTGCGGGGGAATGCAGTCCCCATTCGAATTCGTTCGTGTTGATGTAGGCGATCTTTCCCCAGTCGAATTGAATCTTGAAATCGGTGGGCATCACGTAGTCGATCACGTGGAACTGTTCGGTCCTACTGATGAAAAAGCAGTCATAAGACTCGGTGTCGCTGCAGAATTTGAGCGGCGGGGTTCTCCGATGCTGGCTCGGCTCGGCCCGAAAGCACTTGCCGATGTACTGCATGCGCTGGTCGTCGCTCTTAAACAGGTCGGCCTTCTGCACATCCTCGAAATGGTCCTGATTGGCGAAGGCCGGCACCACGGTCGCAAAGCTCAGCAAAAGCGCAAAAATCATAATGCGAATGGCCAGAAGACCCATTGGGAAAATCCCTCCGTTTTAGTCGTCTATTCCGCAACTATCGCTCGCGTTCCTTGCAGGATCCGCGAACGCGCTACACCTTCCTATCAGGACACCAAAGAGCGGGGGCAATGATTTCCCCCGCACCCCCTCGGGATTTCTGCCGCGGCCTTACGCGCACGCGCAAAAATGAGCAGCGTAGCTGCGTGTGGGGTGCTTGCTCCCCACGCTTTCAAAAGCGTTCTTTGGGCCCGCGCGTGTCCGGTCATTAACGGCTGATGAATTAACGATCTACAATTAATCGAATTTATATTACTTTTGAAGATTAAAATAGAGGATGTGTAATTTTGGGGGGATAAACTGGGTATAAATGTTACCGGATTTGCATCACACTTCTTGTAGTATCAATAGCCGTAATGCCCAAAATGTTGTGCGTCGGATTTAAAAAAAGATGCAAGTTTCGTTTCTCCTATACATAATCTCCACATCAATCCCCCTTGCTCCCGGATTCGGAATCCACGGTATAGAGGCGAAGAGACATGTAGCGCCCCCCCGAGTAGCGAAAACCCCGGAAGCTGCCCACGACGTGGACCGGCAATCCCAGCCGCAATGCCTCGCTTTTGAAAAGATTGTCCTCGGCGGCCCCGATAAGAGCCATGCCCTCCGGGTGCTGTTTCAGAAAAAGAGCGGACCGGCCGGGGCTGGTCGTCAGCGTTTGCGTGCCCAGAAGAAATACGAGGCTCGGTTCGTGGTAGGGTGATGAGGCGAGCATGACCTTGCCCTGCGCGCGTTCCCGGGCCCCGTTAGCCACCGTGCGGCTAAGCCACAGGCCGTCCACTCCGGGCAGAATCCATTGCAGAAGAGGCGCGAGCAGCAGGACACTCCCCACGATGGCTGTTACGGTTGCGCGCGCAAGCCTGCCGCTCAGATATGCGCGGGCTCCGAATACCGCAACTCCGATCGATATGGCAGCCGGAAGCAGGGCAAGCGGTTCGAACCGCTTGTCGAAGACTGCGGGAAACGCCAGAGCTCCGATTCCCAGTACGACCGGAACGGCAAAACAGGAGGCGCAATAAAACCGGGAAACCCACGAGCGGAATCCGGGGGCAGGGCTTGGGAGGGCTTCGAGAACGGTCTTAGCCGCAAGGAGGCACAAAGCCGGGTAGACGGGCAGAATGTAGTGCGGAAGCTTTGTCGGAACCAGTTCGAACAACACCCACGCCGGAATGATCCACGCAAGGCAGAACCTTATTGCGGGAACCGAACGGGATTTCCACGAAGCCGAGAGCGCCGGGATTGCGACAAACGAGGCCGGCCAGAGCGTGACGAACGCGAGCAGGAGGTAATAGCCGGGGACGAATCCGTGCGACTCCTGCCCGGCGGCAACTTTTGACAGAAGATCGCCGCCGAGGGACTGCTGAAAAAAGGCGCCCTTCGTCGCAAGGCCGATCGCGATTGCCCACGGGCTTGCGATTGCGGCCGTCAGAGCGAGTCCCCATAGGGGCCTCAAGCCCTTGAGCCAGCGCAATTTCCTGTCCCACGCAACCAGCCACCCGATCGTAAGCAGGCTTATGAGCGGCGTGATGGGGCCTTTTATCAGAATGCCCGCCGCCTGAGCGATCCAGAAGACGAGAAAGGCGGCGGTATCCGGCTTTTCCCTGTCATCACGCAGGTACAACCTGCCGAGAGCGCCCTGCGCGGCCAGAATGGTCGGAAGGAGCGCGGCATCCGTTGTTGCGTTGTGGGCTTCGAAGACGAGCAAAATGGTGCTTGCGCAGAATGCGGCTCCAAGCAGACCGGCGTTGACGCCGAGGAAGCGCTTTCCGATCGCGTATAGAAAGAGGACGGACAGAATCGCCCCGAGCAGGGACGGGATCCGGTAGGGCCAGATCTCGCGCTTTTCGAGTGTGCCGGAAAGTGCGACGGAGGCTGCCTGGAGCCAGTAGATACCGATGGGTTTTTTGTTTCGCGGCTCTTCCTGGAAACGAATCTGGACGAAGTCGCCGCTTTCGAGCATCTGGCTTGTGGCCTGCGCGAACCGCGCCTCGTCCCTGTCGATGGGTGGGATCGTGAAAAGGCCCGGCAGATACAGGCAAAGGCAGAGCAGGAGGAGCAGAAGGTAATTTTTCAGGTCGTGGACCACACTCCGTCCTCCGGGCTCAGTGGGGAGCTTGAAAACGCTCAAGGCGGAACGAAAGGAGAAGGGCGGGGGAAATGGTTTCCCCCGCGCCCCCTCTCGGGTTAGGCCTTACGCATGCGCCAAGATGAGCGGCGCAGCTGCGTGCGGGGTGTGGGGAGCAGGCTCCCCACGGTCTGAAAGCTTCGTATGGATCATCTGCTGCCGGGGTCGCTAAGCGAGCATTTCAACGGCTTTTTTGACGCCGTCGAAGCCCTGTTCGATTTCCTCCATGGAAAGGGCATAGGAAAATCGGATGCAGCGGTCTTCGCCGAAGGCGATACCCGGCACCACGGCCACGTGGCCCGTCTCCATGAGGTAGTCGGCAAGGTCGACCGATCCCTTGATCACGCGTCCGGCGGGCGTCTTCTTGCCATAGTACGCGCTGAAATTCGGGAAAACGTAGAACGCACCGTCCGGCTTCGGGCAGGTTACGCCGGGCAGTCCGGCGAGGCGTTCGAGCACGTTGTTGCAGCGCATCTCAAAAACTTTGGCCATTTCCGCAACCAGAGCCTGGTCGCCGGTGAGCGCCTCGACGCTGGCCCACTGGGATATGGATGTGGGGTTGCTCGTGGATTGGCTCTGGATCTTGGTCGCCGCTTTCACCACATCGGGATGCCCAAGCATGTATCCGATGCGCCAACCGGTCATGCAGTAGGTCTTGCTCACCCCGTTCATGATGAAGATCCGGTCGATGAGCCGTTCTTCGACCATCCCGAGGCTGGCCCACTGCTTGCCGCCGAAAAGAATGCGGTAGTAGATGTCGTCGCTTGCGATGAGTACGTTCTCATGCTTCAGCAGCACTTCCGCCAGAGCTGCAAGCGCTTCGCGGCTGTAGTACTTCCCGGTCGGGTTTGACGGGCTGTTCAGGATGAAAAGACGCGTTTTTGGCGTAATCGCCCGTTCGAGCGCTTCCGGGCGCAGGATGAAGTTGTCTTCTTCCGGGCAATTTACGAAAACGGGCTTTGCATCGGCCAGTTCGACCATATCCGGATAGCTCACCCAGTACGGCGCGGGGATGATGACTTCGTCGCCGGGGCCAAGCAACGCCTGGAAAAGATTGTAGAGCGCCTGTTTCCCGCCGCAGGACACCACTACATTGTCGCGTCCGTAGCTCAGGCCGTAATCGGCTTTGGTTCTTTGGCAGATCGCATCCTTCAGTTCGTCGATTCCACCCACGGGCGTATAGCGGGTCTTCCCTGCCCGGATGCTCTCCTCGGCCGCGCAGCAGATGTTTTCGGGGGTGTTGAAGTCGGGTTCCCCGACACCGAAATTCACGATGTTGACACCGCTCGCCTTGAGCGATTTTGCCTTCGCATTGATGGCAAGCGTTGCTGAGGGCTGAATTCTGCCAATCCTTTGTGCAAGTCTCATTGGAGTTCCTCTGTGTTGAATCTGATCATGTTCAATCGCTGGAGTAGTTGACAGACATGAGGTAGAGGCCCGCGGCGGGAGCGGTCGCCCCGGCCTGCCTGCGGTCCCTGCCTCGGAGGATTCTTGCGAAATCCTCGGGTGTTCGCTTACCCTTACCTACTTCCACCACCGTTCCGGTGATGTTTCGCACCATGTGGCGGAGGAAACCGTTTGCTTCGAACGTAAACTTCAAAGAATCCGGCCCCGGCTGTTCGAGCGTCGCCCTAAACATGTTGCGTTCCGTGGAGTTGACGGGCGATCCCGAAGCCATGAACGCGGAAAAGTCGTTCACCCCCAGGATCATCCCGAGGCACTCTTCCATCGGTTCCGGGTTCAGCTCCCGGCGAACATGCCAGACGTAGTTTCTCAAAAGAGCCGACGGTACGGGACGGTTCAGTATGTGATATTCGTACGTTTTGCTCAAGGCCGAAAAGCGCGCGTGGAAGGACTCGTCAACTTCTTCGGCGGCCAGGACCACGATGTCGTCGGGGAGAAGGCTGTTGAGTCCCCTGAGAATCTCTTCGGGCTTGAGCCGTGCCCGGATGTAGAAGTTGACTACCTGTCCTCTCGCGTGCACCCCCGCGTCCGTGCGGCCCGAGGCGCGGACTCCCACATCCCTGCCGAACATGACCCCGAGCCTCGTTTCGACGACTTCCTGTATGGAAAGAGATCCGGCCTGCCTCTGCCATCCGTGATAGCCCGAGCCGTCGTACTCCAGGGTAAGCCTTATGTTGCGCCTGGCGGCGGAGTCGAATCCGTTCCTGTTCACGAGCGCGCCCTCTTCGATTACGGCTGCCAGGGAGCGGAGCTCAGCCCGGCATCTTCCGCAAAGCCGCACATGAGGTTCATATTGCAGACCGCCTGCCCCGAAGCCCCCCGGGTCAGATTGTCTATTACGGAGATCACGATCACCCTCCGCGTGCGCTCGTCGACGCGCCATCCGAGGTCGCAGTAGTTGCTCCCTCGCACCTGCAGGCTGACCGGAAGCTCGCCACGCCTGGAAAGCCGCACGAACTTCGCATCCGCGTAGAACTTCTCGAATGCCCGGTCGACGGTTTGGGCCGTGACCCCTTCCTTCAAGTTCGAATAAACCGTGCTCAGAATGCCGCGGGTCATCGGGACGAGGTGCGGCGTGAAGTTGATCGTCACGGGCCTGCCCGCAAGCACGCTCAGTTCCTGCTCGATTTCGGGCGTGTGTCGGTGCTCGGCAACCTTGTATGCCTTGAATCCCTCGTTCACCTCGCAGAAGTGAACCCCGAGCGATGCGCCCCGTCCGGCGCCGGAAACCCCGGATTTCGAATCCGCTATGATGGAGTCCGGATCGACAAGACCGGCGGAAAGCAGGGGCGCGGAGGCCAGTATCACGCTCGTGGGATAGCAGCCGGGATTGGCCACGAGGCGCGAACCGCGGATCTTCTCCCGATAGAGTTCCGGAAGGCCGTAGACAGCTTCTTTCAGTAGCTCCGGCGTCTTATGCGTGGAGTACCATGCCCCGTAGACGGCGGCGTCCCGGATGCGGTAATCGGCACTGAGGTCAACCACCTTGACTCCGAGGTCAAGGAGCCCCGGTATGATGTCCATGGCCGCTTCGTGCGGAAGGGCCGTAAAGACGAGGTCCGATGCGGCCGCGAGTTTTGCCGGATCGGGCTCCTCGAAGACGAGGTCGCAGTGGCGCTTGAGCGCGGGGTAGACGTCTTCGAGCTTTTGCCCCTTCATCTGCCTGGAGGTTATCATGGTGATTTGAGCGAAAGGGTGGGCGCTCAGCAGGCGCACCAGTTCGAACCCCGTGTAGCCGGATGCCCCGGCGATCGCTACGCGTACCATATGGAGTGCTCCCTCCGTAAAAGAAAAGGGCACTGCACCTGAGTGCAGCGCCCCATATATTCAGGCCGAGAATCGGTTTCGGTAGCCGATTGCGAAACCACCGCTCCAAATGGAACGGAGAAAAAATAGGAAATGGAGTCCCGTACCGGGTCTAGCGCTTCGAATACTGGAAGCGTGCTCTGGCGCTCTTGCGGCCATACTTTTTCCGCTCCTTGACCCGCGAATCGCGCGTCAGGAAGCCGGCCCGCTTGAGCACTTCGCGGAATTCCGGATTGAGTTCGAGAAGCGCCTTGGAGATCCCGTGACGGATTGCGCCCGCCTGCCCGGAGATGCCCCCGCCCAGAACGTTCACGGAAATATCCAGCTTGCCCAGCGTGTTGGTCAGGACCAGAGGCTGCGCGATGACCATCTTGCTGGTTTCCCTGTCGAGATACTGTTCCGAGGGTTTCTTGTTGATAACGATCTGACCGCTTCCGGGCTGCAGCCATACCCGCGCAATGGAGGTCTTCCTCTTTCCTGTGGCGTAAAAGCGTTGTTCCGGCATCTAACCTTGTCTCCTACCTAGTATTTCTCGATCAGTTTGAGAGTCTCGGGCTGCTGAGCTTCGTGGGGATGTTCCGGGCCCGTATAGATCTTAAGCTTCTTTATCAGCTTGCGGCCGAGCCGATTCTTGGGAAGCATTCCCCAGACAGCGAGACGAATCATTCTCTCGGGCTTTTCCTGGATAAGCTTGCGGGCAATGGTTGTCTTCATGCCGCCCATGTAGCCGCTGTAGCGATAGTAGGTTTTCTGGTTCCACTTATCACCCGTCAGCTTGACCTTGTCGGCGTTCACGACGACGACGAACTCACCGCAATCGACATGGGGAGTAAATGTGGGCAGGTGCTTGCCGCGAATGCGAACGGCAATCTGACTTGCAAGGCGCCCCAGGACCTGATTCTCAGCGTCTACCACGATCCATTTGCGCTTATCGGGTTCGAATTTTGCGCTTACCGTTTTCATCGACCTACACTCCGAAATTGGATAAAATTAACCAGAAGCAGCGAATAATACAAAGCAGCTTCGATCCTGTCAAGCGAGTATTCGCTTGCGAGGGCAAAAAATGAGATCGGGCCTACCGGGCAAGCGCCCAACTCTCAGGACGCTGAAAGTCGGACCGGGAATCGCTGTACTGCGCTCGTCCCAGAAACGGCATGCGGCCCAGTGAACCGAGACCGAGAAGGTCGACCGAGACGATCACCCGATCATCGCTCCCTTCGTGCTCGTAGGCAACCCCTATCCCCCAACATCCTCGATAAAATCTCACTCCGTAGCCTTGCTTGAAGAGGTAGCCCTCATCGAGGGAGTAATCATGGTACGTGTTCAGGTAAATGTTCTTGTACGTCTTCAGAAACGCTTCGGTTGTGATTTCGTTGAGGGCCATTTGCGCCCGCTGCTGGAAGTCCACTCTCAGCAGATGGCCCTTGCTGCTGTCCAGAATCATATACAGGTCGTGGGAATTCCCCTGCCCCGTCGATTTGTAGTCCAGATCCACATCGTAGGAAAGGGTGATGTATTGTTTCGGCTGGACGGCAAGCCGGAGGCCGACCGGGGAAAAGCCTTCCTTCATAATGTCCGTGTCGAACCAGTTGTCGGTCAGCGGGGGCTTTTCAACATTGTAGAACTGGAAGACGCGCAGCCTGGCCCATTCGCGGTATGAGGGCACGAGGTTGCCCTGGGCGTCGGCCTTCATCTCCTTGGTCGTAAGAAAGGTCGAAAAGCCGTAGCGGATCCCGTTCCTGGCCTGATCCTCGTCGAGCCGGTCTATGTGCGGAATGTTGCCGTGTACCGACTGCTCGGAGTACTCGTAGCCGATTTCCGGGCGGAACGCATGCTGGATGGCCGTGTAGCCTCCGATATCGACCGGGTAGACCCGGTTCAGCCGTGTCGAGAGATCGACCCGCACATCGGAGAGGAGCCTCTCGTTCAGGGTGTCGTAATTCTTGTAGTCCGCCCACGATACCGCGTAGGAGGAAGAACGGAACCCGACCGAAGGTTCGATGTCGAGGTAATTCTTCCAGTGCAGCGGAAGATATGCGCGCGGGTAGATGTCGAGCTTGCCCTCGCGGTCGCCCTCCTCGCGCCAGTAATTGACCATCGAACTCTGGAAGCTGTAGTAGAGCGGAGTATCGTTCAGGCTCTTCGGAAGAACCGTGAAGGAAAGGGCCGGAAGCTTCTGAACCGTGGTGGATTCAAGCGTATCGTCCAACTGCTGCCAGTAGCGTGCGTCCAGACTGAACAGCGAGGACTCGCCGCGTTTTTCCAGGTAAATGGAAGACTCCCTGACAAGGGATGTCTGGTCGTAGAGTATGCCGCGGCCGAAATAGTCCCTGAAAAGCTTCTCGGAATGCCCGAAGGAACTCGATCCCCTGGAAAACTCCTGCAGAAAGTTCCGGTCGCTCACGTAATCGAGATCGAATTTGGCCTCGATTTGCCAGGGCAGCTTCAAGTCATGCTTGCCCCGCGCCCAGAAGCGGTCCTCGGCCTGGAAGGGATAGCCGTGGTCGAGCAGCGCCTGCTTGTCAGCCTGGTCTTCGATGAAATTGAAAGCCCAGACTCCCTTGCCGAGACTCTGATGGTTGATGCGATACTCCGCCCCCGCCATGAAACCGCGGTTCTGGAAGTAATGACCGAAAAGCGTTGCGTCCATGTCGTCGCGGATCGCCAAATACAGAGGCAGCTCGAAATCGATGCCGTTAAGCGTCGAATGGCCTCCCCACGGGAGCAGGAAACCGGACTTGCGGGCGATTTCGACCGGAACGCCCATAATCGGAGTATAAGCTATCGGGATATTCCTTGCCCAAACGGAGGTGTTCTTGGCCCAGGCCACGCCGCCCACGTCCACCTTCATTTCCTTGTACTGGATTCTCCAGTCGGGATCGGAGGGGTCGCAACTCGTCAAAAATCCTTCCTTCAGCTCGAACTGGGTCGCGCCCGTTTTCGCTATCGAACGGCCCCGAACGAAGAAATTGTTCTCCGCAAAAAAAACAATGCCCTCGTCCAGCCAGCCCGTTTCCGAATCGAGGTTCCAGGTCGCATGCTGGCCCTTGAGCCAGTTCCTGCCATACTGGACGGTCACGTTGCCCCAAAGCTCGACCCTGCGCGTCTGCATGTCGACGGACGCATAATCGGCCAGGATCAGCCGGTCGACCGAACTGACCCGCACACTGCCCTCGGCCTCGTAGATCTGGCGTTCCTGATCGAAGGTGAGTCTTTCCGCCTCGAGATTCCATGGATTCCGGCCGGCATCGGTGATGAGGCCGCTGTCGAACTTGGGTTGTCCCGGCGAGGAATCGCCGTGCGAGGTAAGGGGAACCGCCGCGATCAGGAAAACCGAGAGGATACAGAACAGAACGGGGAATACCGCATGAATGCGTCCGGGACAATCGGCCCGTCCGCCCCGGCCCCGCATTCGGCGGCGCCCCCGGTTTTCCGACAGAACGAATGGAACGGCTTTGAAGCTCAGAAGCATCAGCAGTTATCCAGCAACGATCAATGCACTCGAAGACGGGTAGGAATCGAGCCTGCACAACGGCACCCGCCGTTATTGCCTGGTTTGCGGGCACGGTCCGGCCCCCAGGAATCCGCTATGTGGCGGGGACGTCCTCCCTAGATGGTCGGTTCCCCGAAAATTTCCTTTATTTCCCCGGCGAAGTAAAGCGACCCGGCTATGCAGATCAAATCGCCCGACCCGGCCATGTGCCTGGCTTCCTGGAGAGCAGCCGCGGGATCGGGTATCACGTAGTGCTTTTGAATGTAGGGCCGCGCCATCCGCCGGATGTCTTCCGGGTTGGCTGCCCTGGAGTATCTCGGTTTTGTGAAAATGGCCGTCGAGGCCAGGGGCAGGAGCCTCCGCAGCATGCCGCGGATGTCCTTGTCCGCCATGATTCCGAGCACAAGGTGAAGCCTGTCGTAGGTGAAGCTTCCCTTGAGAGAGTCCCGCAGCGACTCGGCCCCTTGCGGGTTATGCGCCCCATCCAGCACGATGAGCGGGTTCGTATCGAGTATTTCGAGGCGCGCGGGCCAGTCTACCTTCTTTAAAGCGTCTTCCACCGTGCCGGGATCGAGGGACAGCATCCCGTTTTTCTCCAGCACTTCGAGCGTGGCCAGGGCCACCGCCGCGTTGCTCACCTGATGCGGGCCGCGCAGGTTCACGTTTATGGCCTGCCACTGCCTGCCCAGCCCCCGATACTGGAAAGACCCTTCGGGGTTTCGCCTCACGCGGAAGTCCGACTTGATCCTGTAGAGGGGCGCGCCGCTGTTCATGCACGTCGCCTTGAGTATCCCCTGCACGATGGGTTGGGTCGCCCCGGTTACGACAGGAACGGACTTTTTGATGATTCCGGCCTTCTCGCGCGCAATCGACGCCAGCGTGTGCCCGAGATATTCCTGATGATCGAATGCCACATTGGTGATCGCGCAAACCTGCGGCGAGATCACGTTGGTCGCGTCCAGTCTTCCTCCCATTCCCGCTTCGGCTATGACCCAGTCGGTTTTTTCCTCGGCAAAATAGAGGAAAGCCATGGCCGTCACCATTTCGAAAAACGTGGGAGGCTGGCTCGTATCGATCGTCGCGCGGATTTTTTCGAAAACCCGCAGTATGCGTTCCGGCGATACTTCCCTGTCGTCAATGCGGAATCGTTCGGTGAAGCGGACCAAGTGAGGGGAGGTGTAGAGACCGGTTCTGAGTCCGTGTTTCTGGAGGACGCTGGAGAGCATCGCCGCCGTGGAGCCTTTTCCGTTGGTCCCGGCGACATGGATGAAACGGAGCTTCCGGTGCGGATTGCCGACCCGTTCAAGCAGCTTCTCCGTGCAGTTCAGGCCGAATTTAATCCCGTATTTCTGAAGCCCGTAAAGGTAATCTATGGATTCCCTGTAGACCGACACCGCCCCAAAATCCTCTCACGTGCAGCCGGTCCAAGGCCGCACCACTCCCTTCTTGCAGGGAAAAAAGAAAACGAACCAATCCTCCTCAGGATATCAAACCTTAATAGCACACTTCTCCGTCATTAAAAATCAGGATTCGCGCGTCATTCCGGATGAGATCGGAAAAAGCGCCCCCTCCGCGTTCCAAAACCGCTCTCAGTGCCTTTCCCGCTGCCCGTTACTCGAGCTCGATAGCCTTCTCGGGACCCAGATTGAAATCCCTGAAATCGGGATAGCCCTGGTCCAGGGCGACCGTGACAGGAATCTGCCTGCTCGTGGGCCCCCAGTACTGAATCGCCCCCGGACTGCTGAAAAGGTCCTGCTCGGACCATTGGTCGCGATTCAGCGAAAACGCCTTGAAAGAAGCGGATTCGAGGCTGACAAGAGATTTTTCGATGACGAACTCCTCTTTGCCCTTGCGCATCTCGGCCGTTATGAGCCCGACCAGCGGAAGGGCCAGGATACGGCCGCCGCGGTCGAAATCGGTGACCGCAGCCATGTAGCCGGTTTTCCCGGCAAGGACGAGCGAGCCCGCGGTCAATCCGAGCAGGAAGGTGAAAGCCGCGTCAAACTTGGTCGGCTTGGAGCTGCGGCCCTCGTAGCCTAGAAAATGCGATTGCGTGGAAAGCGTCGCCTTCTGGAAGCCATCAATCTGCTCGGGGGTGGCTGCGATCTTGCCTTCGCCTTCGCCGAAAAATCTGTCCGCGTGCCGCTTCATCTCCGACATGCGAAAGCGGATCTTGTCGATCAGAAGTTTTTCGGTTTCTATCTGCGAAACCTTGACGTTTCCGTGGTCGTCCCGGTCCAGGATGAGCATTTCCTGGATGTCGGGAGGCAGTGAGGCCATGAGCTGGGCCGATTGGGGCGAAAGGAGCGGATAGAGAAACTCGCGCTTGTTCTCAAGGGTCGGCAGATCGTGAATGTCCCGCTCGTATTCAGCCAGGCAGGCGTTGAGTTCGCTTATCAGCCTCCGCATTTCGGGGATAAACTCGACGAGCCCTTCCGGAACAAGGATCACGCCGTGGTTGATGCCGCGAATGCGTCTGCGGGCGATGATCTTGACGATATAGTCCACGATCTGCTCAAGGGACATGTTCTTTTCGGCGATTTCCTCGGAAATCAGGGCAATTGCCGGTTTCGTCTGGAGAGCCACCTCCAGGGTTATCTTGCTGGCGGTCCGGCCCATGAGTTTTACGAAGTGGTAATATTTGACCGCAGATGCCGCATCCTGGTTGAGGTTGCCGACAAGCTCCGAAAAGATCTTCGTTGCCGTGTCGAAACCAAAGGAAATGGGCAGGAATTTCCCCGCGGCCATGTCGCCGTCTATGGTTTTCGGAATGCCGATCACGCTGCATCCGATGCCTTCGGCCTGGAGGTATTCGCCAATGAATGCCGCGTTGGTGTTCGAGTCGTCGCCGCCGACGATCACCAGTCCGTCCAGCTTGTTTTCTACGACGGTTTCCTTCACTTGCGCAAACTGCCGGTCGGTCTTGATCTTGGTCCTGTCGGTGCCCAGGTAGTCGAAGCCGCCGATATTGATAATCGACCTGATGTTTTCCTTGCGTATCTCGAAGAGGTCGCCGTTGATGAGCCCCTTGGGACCCCTGCGGATTCCGTAAAGAGTGTTTTTCTCTCCGAGCGCTATGGCGAGGCCGGCAAGCACGTTGTGTCCTCCGGCGGCCGGTCCCCCGGAAAAGAGCACGGCCACGCGCTTTCCCTCCGGAACCGGGGTGTCGCCGAACGGTACTGCCTCGAGCACGATGTTCCTGCATTTTTCGACCGTGCGCGGAAATACCTCGGCGATTCTCTCGTGTCCCTTGCAGACCAGCTTCATATCGGTTTCCCGGAAGGCGGCCGGTCGGACCTTTCCATCCTTTCCGACAAATACCGAGGACACGGGCAACGGGAGCTTGCGAATCTCTTCTTCAAGGGGAGAGTGTTTCCCCGCCGTTTCGCTGAATTTTGTAAGTAGATCCATGGCAGAATTCCCTCCGTTCAAAAGTTCCGGTAGCTGTTGTTTTGCCGGTTATCGGGGAAACTTTTCTGAAAAAGCAGTCGCGAGAGCCGGTCTGCTGAAATAAAGATATTATGCCTAAAGCCGAAATGGCGTACAAGTCGGAAGTTCCCCCGTATTGTGGCGGAGCCGCCCCGCTTTCCTCCGCATTCGCTGGAATCCCTTCATTTTGTCATTATGTTTGTGGCGGGAAATCCTGTATATCATCAATGCATACATACCACGACCGGGAGGAAAACTATGTTCGAAGAGAAAAAAATCGGGTTCATCGGCGGCGGCAACATGGGGGAGGCGCTTATTCGCGGCCTGCTCGCAGCCTCTCTTTTTTCGGCGGACAAAGTCTCCGTCTACGAGGTCATCACCGAGCGCGTGGAATTCCTCACGCGGGAATACGGCATCGGGGCGAGCAAGAGCATCAGCGAGCTTGCCGATTTCAGCGATATCCTCGTGCTGGCCGTGAAACCCCAGGTCATCTCGTCGGTCCTGAGCGACCTGCGCCCGCACCTGTCCCGAAAAACCCTCGTGATATCCATCGCAGCGGGAGTGCCGCTTACGCTTCTCCAACGCTACCTGCCCGAGGGAACCCCGGTCGTGCGTGTTATGCCGAACACGCCTGCCCTGGTCCAGGAAGGGGCGTCCGCCCTTGCCGCCGGTGCCTGTGTAACGCCCGAGCAGATGCAGATGGGGCTCGCTCTTTTCCGCGCGGTCGGGAAAGCGGTTGAAGTGGACGAAAAAATGATGGACGCCGTGACCGGACTCAGCGGAAGCGGGCCCGCATACATTCTGCTCATAATCGAAGCCTTGACGGATGCGGCCGTTTTGATGGGCATGGCCAGGCCGACCGCACGCGAGCTTGTCGTGCAAACGGTTCTGGGCACGGCGGCCATGGTGCAGCGCACCGGAAAGCATCCCGCGGAACTGAAGGATATGATCACCTCTCCCGGCGGGACAACGATCTACGGTCTTCAGATCCTCGAGGAGAGCGCGGTTCGCGGTGCGCTGATAGAGGCGGTGCAGGCCGCCACCATCAGGTCCGCGGAGCTTGGGAAGGGGTAGGCAACCCTGCGGGATGGAGGAAGCCGGGCATCCGCTATGTCGCAAATCTTCGGATTATGCCCCCTTTAGGCGACCATGCGGCTTTCCCGGGCGCGGAGACTTCGTAGCATTCGATGAAATCGCCGACTTTCCCGCCCGCGAATCCGGCCACCTTGACCCCGACCTGCTGCCCCGTCCTTGCCTCTTTCACGGATTTCTTCTCGACCTGCAGGGACTCGATCCGGGCGGTGTGGACGGGGCCCATCGCGCTTACCACTCGAAACCGCCTGCCGACCTGAACGGCGCCTTCCACAACCCGGCACCCGAGAATGATCCCCTTATCCGATTTGAACGTCGCGATGATTTCGCACTTGCCGGTGGTCTTCTCCACCGGTTCGGGCGGAATCATGTTCCCCATGAGTTCCTTCAGGTCCTCGGCCAGCCGGTATATGACGTCGTAGAGGCGAACCTCAACGCCCTGATCCTTGACCCATGAATCGAGCTTCGGGGCGACATCCACGTTGAAGCCGACCACCAGGCGGCTGCCGCTCAGCGCCATGAGGATATCCTGCTTGGAAATGGTCCCGGCGCCGGAGTGAATCACCTTCAGGCGCACGCCCGGCGGTTGTATCTGCGACAAGAGCTCGCCAACGGCCTCGATGCTTCCCATCGAATCGCATTTGAGCACTATATCGAGCCTGGTCGTGCCGTCGTTCATTATTTCCCGGACCTGGAAGTTCATGGAGCCGGAATGAGGCGCTCCACCCTGAAGTCCGGGGGAAGTATGCGTCGAGCGCTTCCGTGTAGGCATGGTTTCTCCAATCCTTCCCGTGGTTTTCGGCCGTCTTGTCCGACTTGCCCTTCAAGTCGTCAAAATAAGAACGAAGGGGGGATTTAGCCAGTTCGGCGGGAGTTTCATGCCAAATTGCGTTCAAGATAGAGCTGATGGAAAAGAGCGGGGGAAATGATTCCCCCCGCGCCCCCGCAAGTGTCGGCCAAACGCGCAGGCGCGTGTGGCTGCCGCCAACGGCCGCAGCCGTAGCGCCAAAATGAGCCGCGTAGCGGCGTGTGGGGTGTGGGGTGTGGGGAGCCGGGCTCCCCACGGTCTGAGAGCTTAGTATCATGCCTCGATGATGCCGCCGCCGAGCAGGAGTTCATCGTCGTAGAAAACCGCGCCCTGCCCCGGTGTAACGGCCCGCTGCGGTTCGTCGAAACGGATTGTCGCCGTGTCGGGAGATACGGGAAAAACCTCGGCGGGAGCGGGACGGTGCAGATTGCGAATTCTAACCCTGCAGCGGATCGGCTCGCCGGGAGGAGGGATTGAAACCCAGTTTACTTCGCGGGCGGTACAGGTTTCGCAAAACAGATCTTGAGCGCGCCCGACCCGGACGGCGTTTGCTTCCGGCTCGATCCTCACGACATAGTAGGGCTCCGTGGAAGGGATTCCGAGTCCGCGCCTCTGGCCCACGGTATAATGAAATATGCCCTTGTGCTCACCCAGTATCCTGCCGTTCAAGTCGAGTATCGGTCCGGGCCCGGAGGTGGATCGGTCCCCGGTCCGGCCGCGGATGAAATCCGGGTAGGAGTTCCCGGGAACAAAGCAGATCTCCTGGCTCTCTTCCGTGATGAGTCCGCTCAGGCCTTCCCGCTTCGCCCAGGCAAACGTTTCCACCTTGGTATATCCGCCGAGCGGGAACATGGCGCGTGAGAGCTGTTCCTGGCCCAGTCCCATGAGGAAATAGGACTGGTCCTTCGCGCCGTCTCTTGCCCGGAGGAGCCGGAATCGTTCCGTACCGGAGGAAATGCGGACGTAGTGCCCCGTTGCAAGCTTTTCGGCTCCGAGACGCATCGCTTCATCGAGCAAAAGGCCGAATTTGATCCTGGGATTGCAGAGGATGCACGGATTGGGAGTCAGCCCCCGGCGGTAAGCGTCGACGAAGGGACGGATTACCAGGGATTCGAACTGCTCGCGGAAATCGACGAATACGAGAGGTATGGCACACCGGTCCGCAAGCTTGCGCAGCAGGTCCTCGCGCTCGGCGATCGTGCGGGCGACGGGATCGTCGCCACCGGCCGAGGGGACGATCCTCATGTGGATTCCAAGGACCTCATGTCCCTGCTCGCGCAGGAGGCAGGCCGTGCGGAGGCTGTCCACGCCCCCGCTCATTGCCGCTGCTATCTTCAATGTCGGTCTTCCGGGGCAGGTGTGCGCATCGATGGATTCTTCAACGTGGAACGCTCGGAGCGTATGCGCTCAAGCCAGTTCCCTGTCAAACGCGACGATCATGGCCCTGACCGGGCATGTCTTTACGCAGAGCTCGCAGGCACTGCAGCGCTCGGATTCGAAGAGGACTTCCATTTCCGGCCTTTTCACGTGCAGAGCCCCCGTCGGGCAGACCGCCGTGCAGGCGCCGCACTGATAGCACCTTTCGTCGTCCCGGCGGATTCCCTGGCCCACGGGTTCGACGCTGACTCCGAGGCTGTCGAGGTAGAGAATGCCGTTTTCGAAATCTTCGCTCTCGCCCCTCAGGTCCATTACCAGCATTCCCTCCTTGCGGGGAAATATCTGCGCCTTCAAGATATTGAAGGAAAGATTATAGTCTCGCACCAGGTTGGCGATTATAGGCTTGTCAACGATGTCCTTGGGAAACCTGAGCACCAGGATTTTTGAATACATTTCCGCTCCTTCCATTAAAATGAACCGGTTATAAATAACACTCGCGGCGGAAAGTCCCAACTTCTTTCTTGCTTGGCGCGGCAATTCCTCCCGCCGGGGGCTCATACGAATTGCGTTCAAGATAAAACTATGGAAAAGAGCGGGGGAAATGATTTCGCCCGCGC